>NZ_JBEXSH010000330.1:0-8937 GCF_040613555.1 Streptomyces sp. NPDC006265 | reverse complement strand
GGTGGTACAGGTCGGGCAGGTCGAACACGTGCCCGGTCTCATGGGCGAGGACGAGCCGGTCCGGCGGGTGCTGTTCGAATACCGTGACGATCCGGCGCAGATCGGTACCGTCCGCCCGCAGCGGGCTCGTCAGGTTCACCACCTTGGTCGCGTCGGAGTCCACGCCGGGCGCGTCCGGGTCGGCGACGAAGTACACGACGTCGTAGCGCGAGAAGTCCACCCGCGGGTCGGCCACGGAGAGGGCGTCACGCAGGTACGCGGCCCGGTGCTCGGGTTTCCAGTCGCGCCGTATGGCGTACGCGGTGGACGGCTTCGGCATCTGGATCCAGTGCCGCAGGGCGTGCGGGCGCAGGGTGAAACGGCCGTAGGAAGCACGTTCGAAGAAGCGGGTGGTGGCCGGGAAGTGGTCTGCGGTCAGCTCCTGCGGCGCGGTCAGCGGGTGGGCGTCGGGAAAGGACAGGAAGACCATGACCGCGTCCAGAAACCGGACCGGGCGCGGATAGGCGGCGTTCCAGGTGTCCAGGCCCTCCGAGTGATGGGCGTCGGTCCGGGTCAGGGCGCAGGGCACGGCGGAGTCGGGGCCGGCCATCGAGGGACCGGCGCCGAGGGAGGTGGCGGCGAGCGCGGACATGGTGGTGAACACGGCCGCGGTGCTGCGCAGTCGGGCGCGCGGAAACGGACGCGGCACGGGTACCTCCGGGTACGGTTCGCGGGACACCGCACCCAGACTGTGATGATTTGTCGTACTGCGTCCTGTTTGCCTGCACCGGTCGGGTGAAGGGGCCGAAAAATCACGGAAGCCGACACCCCCGAAGCACTCACAGAACGTCACAACTGGTCGGGGGCCTGAAGAAGCCGTCCAGGTGCATGCAGAAACGATCTGGCAGAAGGGCCGGTTGGCCGGGGAGACTGGACACCGGCTGGAAGGCCCTGGGGTCAGCCTCTATGATCGGCACACTTTCCTGACCTTTCCTGCACGGACAGAGATCGAATACATGCGGGAGCGAGCGGTGAGCGGAACCTCCGAAGGGCCGGCGCCCGCGGCAGACCTGGACCTGCCGGTCGTCACAGAGAGTGAGATCGACACGTCTCCCCGTACCGAGCCGCCGACCCGGCAGCCCTACCGCTCGGTCTTCACGGCCGCCCCGCTCGCCATGGCCGTCGTGGACCGCGAGGGCACGGTCGTCAGCGCCAACGACGCGCTCGCCGCGCTGCTCGGCGGCAGCCCGGACGGGCTGGCCGGATCCGTCGCCGCCGACCTGGTCGACCTCACCTCCGACGCCCGCACCTGGCACGCCTATCGCGAGGTGCTGCGCGGACGGCAGTCCCGGCTGCGCTGCACGCGCCGGCTCAAGCACCCCGACGGGCACTCGCTGTGGGTGCAGGTGACCGTCGCCCCACTGCCCGCCGAGGACTGCGGTGTGCTGCTGTCGGTCGCCGACATCGGCGCCCGCCGGGAACTCCAGGCCCGGTTGCGGCACTTGCAGATGCACGACCCGGTGACCCGGCTGCCCAACCGCACCCTGTTCTTCGAACGGTTGTCGGCCGCGCTGGAGGCGGAGTCGTACGAGCAGAGCGGCACGGGCCGGATCGGGCTGTGCTACCTGGACCTGGACGGCTTCAAGGCCATCAACGACACCCTCGGCCATCGCGTCGGGGACCGGCTGCTGGCGGCCGTCGCCGAGCGCCTGACGCGCTGCGCGGACGAGGCCGGCCACGCGCGGACCAGCGTCCCGCTGGCGGCCCGGCTGGGCGGTGACGAGTTCGCACTGCTCGTCGAGGACTCCACGGGCACCGAACAGCTGGCCGAGCTGGCCGAGTCGGCCCTGCGGGCGGTCCAGGAGCCGTTCGACATCTCCGGCCAGCGGCTGTCGGTCTCGGCGTCGATCGGCGTCGTGGAGCGGCACGCGGCCGGCACCACCCCCACCGCGCTGATGCAGGCCGCCGACACGACGCTGTACTGGGCGAAGGCCGACGGCAAGGCCCGCTGGACGCTGTTCGACCCGGAGCGCAACGCGCACCGCATGACCCGCCAGGCCCTCGCCTCCACGCTCCGGCCGGCCATCGACCGGGGCGAGTTCCGGCTGGAGTACCAGCCGCTGGTCGGCATGGAGGACGACCGGCTGCACGGGGTCGAGGCGCTCATCCGCTGGAACCATCCCCAGTTCGGCGTACTGACGCCGAATCGGTTCATCGGGCTGGCGGAGGAGGACGGTTCGATCGTCCCGCTGGGCCGCTGGGTGCTCCGTACGGCCTGCCGGCAGGCCCGCCGGTGGCAGCTCGACAACCCCGACGAGCCGCCGATCTTCGTCAGCGTGAACGTGGCGGTGCGGCAGGTCTGGGACTCGGACCTGGTGTCGGACGTCGCCGAGACGCTGGCCGAGACCGGGCTCGCCCCGCACCTGCTCCAGCTGGAGCTCACCGAGTCGGCCGTGATGGGCTCGGCGGGCCGCCCGCTACAGGCCCTGAAGGCGCTCAGCGACATGGGCGTGCGGATCGCCATCGACGACTTCGGCACCGGCTACTCGAACCTGGCGTACCTGAGCCGGCTGCCGGTGTCGGTGCTGAAGCTCGACGGGTCCTTCGTGCGCGGCTTCCAGTACGACGACCGGGAGGCGGCCGCCCGGGCCAACCCGGCCGACGAGGTCGTCGTCGAGGCGATGATCCAGCTCGCGCACCGGCTCGGGCTGACCGTCACGGCCGAGTGCGTGGAGACCTCGGCGCAGGCGACGCGGCTGCGGAGCATCGGCTGCGACACCGGACAGGGCTGGCTGTACTCCCGCCCGGTGTCGCCGGATCGTATCTCCGAGCTGCTGGGCGCACCGGACGTTCAGGCGGGCGTCGGCAACCCGTAGACGTCGGCGATGAGTTCGTAGGAGCGCAGGCGGATGTCCCCGCCGTGCGCGTTGGCCGTGATCATCAGCTCGTCGGCGCCGGTGCGCTTGGCGAGGTCGTCGAGGCCGGAGCGGACCTCGTCGGCGGTGCCGTGGATGACGTTGGCGTTCCAGGAGTCGACGAAGTCGCGCTCCACGGGGCTGAATTCGTAGGCCTCCGCCTCCTCCGGGCCGGGCACGAGGCCGGGGCGGCCGGTGCGCAGCCGGACCATGCTGAGGGCGGCGGCCAGCACCTGCCTGCGGGCCTCCCGCTCCTCGTCGGCGGCGAGCGCAGAGACGCCGATGAGGGCATAGGGCTCGTCGAGCACGGCGGAGGGCCGGAAGGACTCCCGGTACAGGTCCAGTGCCGGGACGGTGTTCTGCGCCGAGAAGTGGTGCGCGAACGCGAAGGGCAGCCCGAGGACGCCGGCGAGGCGGGCGCTGAAGCCGGAGGAGCCGAGCAGCCAGAGCGGCGGGCGGTGCGGGGACTGGACGCCGCCGGGGGAGGTGGCCTGGACCGGGCCGGGGACCGCGTGGATGCGGCGGTACGGGTGCCCGTCGGGGAAGTCGTCGTCGAGGAAGCGGGTCAGCTCGGCGAGTTGCTCGGGGAAGTCGTCGGCGCCCTCGTTGAGCCGGTCCGTGCGGCGCAGGGCGGCGGCCGTGGCGCCGTCGGTGCCGGGGGCGCGGCCGAGGCCGAGGTCGATCCGGCCCGGGGCCATGGCCTCCAGGGTGCCGAACTGCTCGGCGATCACGAGCGGGGCGTGGTTGGGCAGCATCACACCGCCCGAGCCGAGCCGGATGCGGTCGGTGTGGGCGGCGAGGTGGGCCAGGATCACGGCCGGGGACGAGGAGGCCACGCCCGGCATCGAGTGGTGCTCGGCGACCCAGTACCGGTGGAAGCCGCGGTTCTCCGCGAGGCGCGCCAGGTCGACGCTGGTGCGCAGGGCGTCCGACGCGGTGCGGCCGGCCCCCACCGTGACCAGGTCCAGTACGGAGAGGGGGACGGGGGCGCCGCCCTGTACTGCGCCGCGTATCTCGTCTGCCGCCACGGGGGGTGCCTCCTGCTGTGGGCCGTGTGCTGTCGTTCCGGCTCTAACAGGGGACTGTCTCCGCTTATTCCCGGCCGTTGCGCCGGGGCCGTCAGGCGGCCTGCTCCCAGTCGCTCCGGGCGCTGTCCCGCGGGGGCGTGCGGCCGGCCTTCTCACGGGCCCGCAGGACGGCCCACGCGAGGGCGGCCAGACAGGCGAGCCACCAGGGCAGCGGCCATACGGCGCCCCACCAGCGGACCTGGGGATGGAGGAAGGCGGTCACGGCGGCGGAGGCCATGGCGGCGGCCAGGCTCCGGCACAGCAGGCGCCCGGACAACTGGACAGCGCTTGCAGAGGATCTGAACGGACTCGTTTCGGCCATCGGGGAGTCCTTCACGGCACGACTGGCTGCGGACGTGGCCAGTGTGCACGGGATGGGCGCCAGAAGGGGAACGCGCTTTCGGTCAACCCGCGTGTCGGGTGATGCGGCGGAGTGGAGCATTCCTCAGCAGCAGCCGGGGAGTTGGAGTGCTTTTGCCCATCTGTGCACCGAGAAAGGGGTGGGACCGATTCCGGCCCACATGGAGGACGCCTCCGAGGGCACGGCACCCCATTTTCAGTCGCGCCCGGGCACTCGGTCTCCATGACGACTGGGGTGTACCGGGTGGCGCGAGCGGCCACCTGGCTCAAGGCGGCGTTCGCGGTGCGTCTACTGCGGTGGCGTCGCGCAGGGGCGAGCGTCCATGAGCAGGGAGAGACCCGGCCCGCGCGACCGCGTGCGCGGCGCGGTCGCGGCGGGCTGCTTCGGGGCCGTGGTCACCGGACCGCAGGAGCTGTTCGGCTCCGGTGTCGGCCGGGGCTTCCTTCTGGCCCTGTCGGTCGGAGCCGTCACCGGTTCAGCCGTCGGCTTCGCGTTCCCCTCGGTCCTTCGCCGTGGCCGCCGGGAGCCGCCCACTCTCCCGCCACCGCCGATTCCCCCACCCCCACCGGAACGAAGGACGTGAACCGTGGGGTGATTCGGGCCGATACCTCTTCGCCCCCTGCGGTGTCTGCCACAGGGGGGAGGATCAGGTCTTCCGTCTCACCCCTGGACGATCGGCTCCCGTGTGAAGAGCGCCCCGAGTTCCGGCGCGTTCACCCGCCGGTCCGCCAGGCGCAGGCCCTCCCAGACCGTGACCTGGTTGGCGGTGAGGATCGGCTTGCCGAGTTCCTTCTCCAGGGCCGGGATGTGGGCCGCCGTGTGCAGGGCCGTGTCGGGCAGGAGGAGGGCCTCGGCGTCGGGGTGGTCGGAGTTCCGGGCCAGGGTGAGGAGTTCGGCCTCGCCCCATGTGCCGACCTCGGCGGCCGTGACGATGCCGGAGCTGTTGACCGACACGACCTCCACGTCGGCCGCGCGCAGGAACTCGGCGAAGAGCTGCGCCACGTCCTCCGGGTACGTCGCTCCGATCGCGACCTTGCGTGCCCCGAGCTCCCGCACCGCGTGCGCGAACGCGAAGGACGTGGACGAGGCCGGCAGCCCGGCGGTCTGGGCCAGGGCGCGTACCTGCTCCTGCGCGCCGTCCCAGCCGTAGACGAAGCTGCCGCTCGTGCAGGCCCACACCACGGCGTCCGCGCCGGCGTGCCGCAGTTCCTGGACCCCCGCCGCGAGCCGGCCGGCGGAGCCCATCTCGAGCAGCGCGTCCACCCGGTGCGCGTCCTCACCGATGTCGGTGTGCACCAGGTCCACCCGGATGTCGCTGCCCAGCAACTGCTCGATGCGCGGATAGTCGTCCTCGGCGGAGTGGCCCGGGTAGAGAAATCCCAGTGCTGTCATGTCCAGCCTTCCTGCTGCTCTTCTTCCGGCAGTACGGGACCGGGGTCCGCCCCCGGCGCTGCGGGACCGGAACGCGCCGCCGGATTGATCAGCGCTTGGTACGGTCCCACCGCACGGGTACCCAGTCGGCGCAGTGCCGCCCACATCGTCACTTGGTTGGCCGAGATCACGGGGATGCGCAGCTCGGCCTCCAACTGGGGGATCACGTCGTAGGTGGGCAGGTTGGTGCAGCTGATGAACAGCGCGTCGGCGTCTTCGCGGACGGCCTGCCGGGCCATGTCCACCACCTCCCGGTAGGGGACCTTCCAGATGTGCCGGGTCAGCCCCATGAAGGCGCAGCCGGAGATCGTGACGCCGGCCTGGGCGACGTAGGCCTCCAGCGACTGCGTCACCGAGACCGTGTACGGCGTCACCAGCGCCACTCGGCGAACGTCCAGCTCCACCAGGGCCTCCAGCAGCGCGCCGGAGGTGGTGATCGCCGGTACGGCGCCGGCCCGGCTCATCGCCTCGCACATCGCCCGCTCGCCCATCGTGCCGCCGACGAAGCTGCCCGACGTGCAGGCGTAGGCCACGACCTCGGGGGCGATCGCGTTGAGCGTGCGGACCGCCTCACCGAGCGTCTCGTGCTCGCTGACCAGGCGGGCCAGGTCGAGACTCACCTCGACCGGCACGAACGGTGTGCGGGTCATATGGAGCGAGACCTCGTCCGGCACCCAGCGCCACAGCTCGCGGTCGAGTGCGAAGTCGAAGGGGGCGACCACGCCGACCCCGCGCTGCGGGCTGGGCCCGCCGAGAAATGAGACGTCCATGGCAGGCACCGGCCTCACGCTGGGCAACTAGTGTGCAACGGATCGTGGGAACGCCCGTGTTGACGACGGTAGGTTCGGGTGCGAGCGTGGTCAATCCGCCCGGATCGCTCCTTGGTCAACACCGGGTTAACTCGTCGTCACCGACCGGTGCCCCGGGGCCGGCCGGCCCCGCCGAACGGCTGGAGAAACGGCTGCTCATGCCCACCCCCACCCTGCTCGTCCTGGACGCCGAACCCCTCCCCCGCCTCGGCCGCCTCACCGGCCGCGCCCGCATCGAACACACGGACGCGGCGGGGCTCGCCGAGCGCCTCCCGGGTGCGGATGTACTCCTGGTGTGGGACTTCACCTCGCGCGCCGTGCGGGACGCGTGGCCCGGCGAGGGACCGCGGCCCCGCTGGGTGCACACGGCCAGCGCCGGTGTGGACCATCTGATGTGTCCGGAACTCGCCGCTTCCGACACCGTGGTGACGAACGCGCGCGGCATCTTCGACCAGCCGATCGCGGAGTACGTCGCCGCGCTCGTGCTGGCGATGGCCAAGGACCTGCCGAGGACCCTGGAGTTGCAGCGGGAGCGGACCTGGCGGCACCGCGAGTCGCTCAAGATCGCCGGGAGCCGGGCCGTGGTGGTCGGTTCGGGGCCGATCGGCCGGGCGATCGCGCGCACCCTGGGGGCGCTCGACATCACGACCGCGCTCGTGGGACGCGCCGCGCGCTCCGGCGTGCACGGCCCGGAGGACCTGGACCGGCTGCTGGCCCGCGCCGACTGGGTGATCGCGGCGGCGCCGCTCACGGACGAGACCCACGGGATGTTCGACGCCCGCCGCTTCGACCTCATGCAGCCGTCCGCCCGGTTCGTCAACATCGGCCGCGGGCAGCTCGTCGTCGAGGACGCGCTGGCCGAGGCGCTGGCCAAGCGCTGGATCGCGGGCGCCGCCCTGGACGTCTTCGAGGCCGAACCGCTGCCCGCCGAGAACCCGTTGTGGCAGGCCCCGGGCCTGATCGTGTCCCCGCACATGAGCGGCGACACCATCGGCTGGCGCGACGAACTCGGCGCCCAGTTCGTGGATCTGTACGAACAGTGGGCGACCGGGGAGCCGTTGAAGAACGTGGTCGACAAGCAGCGTGGGTACGTACCTGGTCACTGACGTCCCTGGGAGTGTGGATGACCGAGCTCACCGAGCTGACCGCCGTACGGCTTCTCGACGGGTACCGCAAGGGCGAGTGGAGTCCCGTGGAGGCGACACGGGCGGCGCTGGAGCGGGCCGAGGCGGTCCAGCCGGAGGTGAACGCCTTCGTCCGGCTGACCGCCGAGGACGCGCTGGAGCGGGCCCGGGAGTCTCAGGAGCGATGGCGGCGCGGTGAACCACGGGGCCTGCTCGACGGGGTGCCGGTCACCGTCAAGGACATCCTGCTGCAGCGCGGGGCGCCGACCCTGCGTGGCTCGAAGGCCGTGGACCCGGCGGCCGGGCGCTGGGACGAGGACGCCCCCTCCGTGGCCCGGCTGCGCGAGCACGGCGCGGTCTTCATCGGCAAGACGACGACCCCCGAGTTCGGCTGGAAGGGCGTGACGGACTCGCCGCTCAGCGGGATCACGCGCAACCCGTGCGACCCCTCGCGCACCGCGGGCGGGTCGAGCGGCGGCAGCGCGGCGGCCGTCGCACTGGGCGCGGGACCGCTGTCGCTGGGCACGGACGGCGGCGGCAGCGTCCGCATCCCGGCCTCGTTCTGCGGGATCTTCGCACTGAAGCCGACGTACGGGCGCGTGCCGCTCTACCCGGCGAGCGCCTTCGGCACGCTGGCGCACGTCGGGCCGATGACCCGGGACGCGGCCGACGCGGCGCTGCTGATGGACGTGATCGGGCATCCGGACTCGCGCGACTGGTCGGCGCTGTCCGCCCCGGCCGGTCCGTACACCGACGGTCTGGCGGGCGGGGTGCGCGGGCTGCGGGTGGCGTACTCGCCGTCGCTGGGCGGGCAGGTGGCGGTGCAGCCGGCCGTCGCGAGGGCGGTGCGGCGGGCGGTGGAGCGGCTGGCGGAGCTCGGCGCGTACGTCACGGAGACCGACCCGGATCTCACCGACCCGGTGGAGGCCTTCCACACCCTGTGGTTCAGCGGGGCCGCCCGGGTGACGCAGCACCTGGGCCCGCACCAGCGCGAGTTGCTGGACCCGGGCCTGCGGGAGATCTGCGCGCGGGGCGCCCGCTACTCGGCGCTGGACTATCTGGCCGCGGTGGACGTGCGGATGGACCTGGGCCGCCGGATGGGCCGCTTCCACGACACCTACGACCTGCTCGTCACCCCGACCATGCCGCTCACGGCGTTCGAGGCGGTCTCGTCCTCGCCCTTGGGGGCGTGTCCGCTGACGAGCGGGTAACGGGGGTCCTTGGTGCCCCAGTAGTTGCCGCCCTGCGACT
>NZ_JBEXSH010000329.1:0-8963 GCF_040613555.1 Streptomyces sp. NPDC006265 | reverse complement strand
GTCAGTTGCGTCCAGGTGCCCTCGGGGACGTAGTACGTGACGTCACCCTCGTCGCTGAACACCGGGGCGACCAGCACCGCCCACCGTGCCAGGGAACGCTTGGCAGCCCGGGAGCGGTCGGGTGTCAGTCCGGGCAGATACAGGGCATCGGCCAGCAGGGCCGCCGCGTCGGCCGAGTCGATGGCCAGAGTGAAGACACGTCGCTCGTCACAGCGGACCCGGAAACCCGCCGTGCGCAGCACAGCGGCCAGCCCGTCGCGAGCCTGCGGGTTGGGCCACGGCTGGCTTACGGCACGCAGGGCTACCATCACCCGGACCCAGCCGAGCATGCCGGAGGGGGAGAGCCCGGACCGGGAGGGCACCAGCGCCGCGAGCACCCCTCCGGGCCGCAGCACACGCCGGACCTCCCCGAGAACCTGCGGCAGCGGGGTGACGACCGGCAGGCACATGGCCGCGCAGACCGCCCCGACGCTCGCGGAGGCGGCCGGGAGCGCGTCCGCACCGGCCCGGACCAGCGGTCCGCGGCCCCGGCGTGCCGCTTCGGCGAGTTCTGCCGCCGACAGGTCGATCCCGATCCAGTCGGCGTCGGGGAGTTCGTCGCGGGTGGGTGCCGAGCCGCAGGCCAGATCGAGGACCGTGCCCTCGATACCGCGCAGCGGTTCGGCCAGCCAGGCGTAGGGGGAGGTATCGGCCCGGGAGAGGAGCTGCTCGGTGATGCCGGGGTGCGCATGGTGGTAGGCGGCGATGAAGCGCCGCCAGTCCGGTTCGTCCATCCAGCCTTCGCCCTCATCCCGATCTTCCCGCCCATGGGGACTACTCGCCCCTGTCCTTTGTCGGGAACCCTGCCGGGCCGGCCCCTCATTCCGTTTCGGACACGCCGGACCCGCACGGATCACGCGGGAGGGCCATCGTGACCGTGATCGTGGGGCGGAGAAAGGGAAGGCCCCGGCTGTGTCAGCGGGTTTCCCCCACGTCCCACAATCGCGCGCCGCCCGTCCCACGGCGGCCCGCCGACTGGAGAGAGCCCGAACCATGAACAGGTACGACCTGGTGGTCATCGGCGGCGGCAGCGCCGGGCTGACCGCGGCCCGCACCGCCGGGCGCTTCGGCGCCCGGACGCTGCTCGTCGAGCGGGACCGGCTGGGCGGAGACTGTCTGTGGACGGGGTGCGTACCGAGCAAGGCACTGCTCCACGTCGCCTCCGACGTACAGGCGGCCCGCCGAGCCGCTGCCTACGGGCTCCCGCCGGTGACCGGTCCGGCCGACCTCACGACGGCCCTGGCGGAGGTGAAACGGGCGATCGGCGCGATCGAACCGCATGACTCGGCTGAGGCACTCGCCCCGTACGGAGTCGACGTCACATACGGCGCGGCGTCCTTCACCGGCCCGGGAGCCCTGACTGCGGGCGAGCAGGAGTTCTCCTTCCGGTACGCGCTCATCGCCACGGGTTCCTCACCGGCCCTGGTACCGGTCCCCGGCCTGGCCGAGGCCGACTCGCTGACCAGCGACAGCGTCTGGGAGCTGTCCGAACTCCCGCGCCGCCTGGTGGTGCTGGGCGGAGGGCCCATCGGCTGCGAGCTGGGCCAGGCATTCGCCCGGCTCGGCTCGCAGGTCACCCTCGTGGAGGCCATGGAACGACTGGTGCCGCGTGAGGAACCCCGGGCGGCACAGGTGTTGCGGGAGCGGCTGGAGGCCGAGGGCGTCACCGTGCTGACGGGCTACCGTGCCGAGAGAGTCGATGCCGATGCCGTCCACGGGCCCGGTGGCCCTCTCGCGTACGACGCGCTGCTGGCCGTCACGGGCCGCCGTGCCAACGTCCAGGGGCTCGGCCTGGGGGCGGCCGGTGTGGAGCTGACCGGCACCGGTCACGTCCGCACCGACGATCGGCTGCGTACCACCAACCATCGGATCTACGCCGCCGGTGACGTCACTGGCCGTTCTGCGTTCACTCACCTGGGCGGCACGCAGGGCGGAGCGGCTGCCACCGACGCTCTGCTGGGCGTGCGGCGCCCCGTCGACTACCGCGCGGTGCCCTGGGTGACGTACACCGATCCTGAAATCGCCCGCGTCGGCCTCACCGCCGACGAGGCGCGCGAAAAGTACGGCGAACGCACACGCGTCCACACGCTGGGGAACGACCGGGGCGACCGGGCCGTCGCCGACGGCCGCACCGAGGGCTTCACCACTCTCGTGCTGGGCCCGCGCGGGAAGATCGTCGGAGCCACGGTGGTGTCGCCGAGGGCCGGGGAGACCATCGCCCATCTGGCGGCGGCGGTGCGCCTGGGCTGGACGCCGTCCGACTACGCGCGCACCGTGCACCCCTACCCCACATACGCCGACGGACCCTGGCATACGGCACTGGCCGATGTCTACGCCCGCCTGGCACGTGGCAGCGGTCCCATCGGCGCGCTGCTGAAGCTCCGCAGAGGGGTGATCCGGTGATCCTCCGCATCGTCCTGGGTGCCGTCCTCGCGACGATGGCGCTGGGCCAGATCGCCTCGTTCGACGCGATGCCCGCCATCCCGACCACCTACGGTCTGACCTCCGGCGCGGCCTCGACCGCTCTGGCCGTGGCGTTGATCAGCGCTGAGGCGGTGACGGCCGGCTGGTTCCTGACCCGGCCCCGCTCCCGCGCCGCCACGCCCGTCTGGCTGTACACGGGCGTCGCGCTGGTGTGGTCGACCCTCGCCACCCAGGCCTTCGCCCGCAGGCTCGGCCTCGACAACTGCGGCTGCTTCGGCACGTACACCGCCCAGCCGCTGCGCTGGTACGTCCTCGTCGAGGACGCCCTGATGCTGCTGTACGCCCGGCTGCTGTGGCGCGGACTGCGGCGGGCCCGCCCCGCCCTCCTCACCGGCCAAGTCTCCGCGGCGGCCCCGACACCGCAGGGGAACCACTGATGTGGATCATCACGGCACTGCGTGCCCTCGAACGTGCCACCCGTCCCTACGACACCGAGTTCGCCGACGCCATGGAACGCCGCTGGGCGGAACTCCCCGACGTGGCCAGGACACCGGGCCAGGTCCTCGGCCGACATGGAGTCGGCTGCGAGGGCACCCACGGCGTCTTCCCCAAGTGCAACCTCAAGTGCACGCCCTGCTATCACTCCCGGGACGCCAACCACGTACGCATCGACGGCCCGCACACGCGCGAACAGATCGCGGCCCAGATGGGGTTGCTGCGCGAGCTGCGCGGCCCGCACGCCCACACCCAGCTCATCGGCGGCGAGGTGAGCCTGCTCGCCCCGGACGACCACGCCGCCGCGCTGTCGATCATGCGGGAGCAGGGCCGGGAACCGATGAGCTTCACCCACGGCGACTTCGACTACGACTACCTCGCCCGGCTCGCACTCGGCCCGGACGGCAGACGGCGCTTTGCGCGGCTGTCCTTCGCCGCGCACTTCGACAAGTTCATGTACGGCCGGCGCGGCATCGAACGCCCGCCGGACGAGCAGTCGCTGAATCCGTACCGGGCGCGGTTCGCCGCCATGTTCTTCCGTCTGCGGCGCGAGCACGGAGTGCGGTTCTTCCTCGCCCACAACATGACCGTCACCCCGGGCAACCTCGACGAGGTCGCGAGCGTGATCCGCGACTGCCACGCCATGGGCTACGGCATGTTCTCCTTCCAGCCCGCCGCCTTCCTCGGCGACGAGCGCCGTTGGAAGGAGAAGTTCCGCGAGGCGACCCCGGACGCGGTGTGGGCGGAGATCGAACGCGGCGCGGGGACCCGGCTGGGCTACCGGGTCTTCGAGAACGGCGATGTGCGCTGCAACCGCACCGCCTACGGCTTCTACGTCGGCCGCCGCTGGTATCCGTTCCTCGACGGCGGCGACCCGCGCGACCTCGCCGTACGCGACGCGTTCTTCCGCTACTTCGGGAGAGTCACCTTCACCGGCACTCCACCCGCCCTCCTCGCCGCCAAGGTCCTTCGGGTGGTGGCACGGCACCCGTCCACCGCAGTGACGGCACTGCGCTGGCTGGTCCGCACTGCCCGCCGCGTCGGGCTGATGCGGCTGGCCCGCCACCGGATGCGGGCGCGCCCGGTCACGTTCGTCATGCACCAGTTCATGGACGCCGAAGTCGTCGCCCCGGCCTGGGAGATGACGCAACGCGGCGAGCAGGCCGCGGAGCCGCGACTGCGCGAGACCCAGGAGCGGCTGGCCGCCTGCCACTACGCCATGGCCCACCCCGAGAACGGCACCCTCGTCCCCGCCTGCGTGCAGCACGCCGTACTCGACCCCACCGAGAACGCGGCACTGCGCACACTGCTGCCGATCGTCGAGGTCCGCACCACCGCCGACCGCTCGTCCAGCACGTCACCGAAGGAGAAGTAGTCCATGCGCATAGGTGTGATCACCGGCTCGGGCAGCTACGACTGGCCCCACCTGGAAGGGGCCGCGGAGCGGACCGTCGTCACCGACCACGGCGAAGTCACCGTCACCGAGGGACGCCTGGGGGATGCGGAGATCGTCCAATTGTCCCGGCACGGAGCCGGTCACCACCGGCTCTCCACCCAGGTCGACCACAAGGCGAACCTCTCCGCCCTGCTGGCCTGCAGGACGGAGGCCGTCGTGTCCTTCACCGTCTGCGGCTCCCTCGACCCGGACCTGCAGCCGGGCTCCCTGGTGGTCTTCGACGACCTGTACTTCCCCGCCAACCGGCTGCCCGACGGAACCCCCTGCACCTGGTACGACACCCCCGGTGAGGCAGGCCGCGGCCACTGGATCTTCGACCGGCCCTTCAGCGAACCACTGCGCCAAGCGCTGATCACGGCCGCCGAGCAGACTGGGGTGCCGGTCGCGACGCAGGGCGTGTACGGGCACGTCGACGGCCCTCGTTTCAACACGCGCCCCGAGGTGGCCGCGCTGGCCTCGGCCGGGGTCAGCGCCGTCAGCCAGACCGCGGGACCGGAGGTCGTCCTGGCCGGTGAGGCCGAGCTGCCCATGGCGCTGGCCGGATTCGTCACCGACTACGCCAACGGCGTCGCCCCCGAACCGGAACCGGTACAGGCGTTGCTGGAGCGCATGGAGGTGAGCAAGGAGGTCTTCGCGACGCTGGCCGGGCACGCGCTGCTTTCCCTGAGCGCCGTGAGCGGGGCCGGTTTCGTCTACCGGTTCGACGCGTGAACGCCGTCGGCCACGGGGGCGCCCCCTCGTTCCTGGCCATGGCGAAATCGCCCCGGCCCGGCACGGTCAAGAGCCGGCTGCAGCCCCTGCTGGGCCCACTGCGCCGCGCGGAACTCCAGGCCGAACTCATCCGCCACACCACGGCCGTCACCACCGCCCACACCACGCGCACCTACCTTGCCTACGCGCCGAACGACGGCAAAGACGCCATCAGCACGGCGGTGCCGACCGGTGTCCGGTTGCTGAGCCAGCACGGTGAAGACCTCGGACAGCGCCTGGCCGCGGCCGTCACCGACGCTTCCACCGACGGCGCGGACCCGCTCCTGGTCGTCGGCACCGACGCGCCGTCCCTCACCGACGACCCTCTGAGCGCCGCGTTCACCTCCCTGGAACACCATGACGTGGCGCTGGGCCCGGCGCTCGAGGGCGGCTACCACCTGATCGGCCTTCGAGCACCCCACACCTCGCTCTTCGCCCTCGAACCGGATGTCCGGTGCACGGACCGGGTACTCGCGGCGGCCCGCGCCCTCGCCGACGGCGAAGGGCTGAGCATGAGACTGCCGCGTCCACTGCCGGACCTGGACACCCCCGAGGACGCCACCGCTCTCCTGACGGAACCGGCGCTGCCCACCCCGATCGCCGCCCTGCTCCAGCCCCAGGAGACGCCATGACGCAGGTGTCGATCATCGTCCCGGTCCTGAACGAAGAGGCCACGATCTACGGTGCGGTGAGCTGCCTGTGCCGGGACTTCCCCGACTGCGAGCTGATCGTCGTGGACGGCGGCTCCACCGACGCCACCGCCGAACTCGCCGCTCTCCACGCCACCGTGATCGGCAGTGAGCGCGGCCGGGCCAAGCAGATGAACGAGGGCGCCCGCCACGCGTCCGGCGACATCCTGTGGTTCATCCACGCCGACACCGCCATCGACCCCGAAGCCCTGGGCCAGATCCGGGCCGCGCTCGCCGACCCGGCCGTGGTCGGAGGCGGCCTCACCCTCCGCTTCGACCGCCGGACACCCGGCCTGAACTACCTTGCGTGGACGTCCAACGCCCGCGCGCGGCGCCTCCACCACATCTTCGGCGACCAGGCCATGTTCATGCGCCGCACCGTCTTCGAGGCTCTCGGCGGCTTCCCCGACCTGGCCATCATGGAGGACCTGGAGATGTCGCGGCGCCTGCACCGCCGAGGCCGGCTGAGCCTGCTGCCCGCCACCTCGACGGCCTCCTCACGCCGGCTGATCGCCCACGGGACCTGGCGCATGATCGCCTTCATGCAGTACCTGAAGCTGCTGTACTTCGCCGGCGTCGACCCGGAGGCCATTCGCGCCCGCTACATCGCAGGCCCCCGCCTCTTGCCGAACAGAACGCCGAGAGCGGCACGAACCAGCAGCACCTGAACGCCCCCGCTCCCCTCCCTTCAGACCTTGGAGACCGATCTCATGCGCATCGCAGTCTGCGGAGGGCCCTACGGGAACCCGTACGCCCTCCAGGCGTTCGTCGACGACGCCCGTGCCCGGGGCGCCGAGCGGCTGTTCTGCCTGGGAGACCTCGGCGGCTTCGGCGCCGAGGTCGATTCCCTGTGGCCGATCCTGACCGACAACGGCATCGAGTGCGTCGCCGGGAACTACGACGTGGCCATCGCCCGCGGCGACACCGACTGCGGCTGCGGCTACCGCGACCCGAAGGACAACGAGTACGCCCAACTCATCTACGACCACACGCTCGCCACCACCGGCCGCGACTTCGCCGCCTGGATGGGCACCCTGCCCACCGAGCGCCGGGAGACCATCGACGGCGTCGACGTCCACATGGTCCACGGCTCGACCCTGGCGCTGAACGACTTCTGGTGGGAGTCGCTCCCCGAGGAGCAACACCGCCTCCGCGCCGAGGCGTCCGGGGCCGACGTCGTGCTGTGCACCCACAGTGGTCTGCCCTGGCAGCGACGCATCGGCGACACACTCGCCGTCAACGTCGGCGTACTCGGCAAACCCGCCAACGACGGCCGCCACGAGGTCTGGTACGCGATCCTCGACCTCTCCAACGGTCACGTCACCGCCGAGCTGATCCCGCTCGCGTACGACTGGCGGGCGCAGGCGCGCTCGATGCGCGCCGCCGGGCTCCCTGAGATCTTCGCCGAGACCATCGAGACCGGCTGGTGGACCACCTGTCTGGAGATCCTTCCGCCGCGTGAGCGTTCCCGGGGCCGCTACCACCTCTACCGCTCCACACTGCCCTCCGGCTTCCGCCCGGCGGACGACGGCTGGGGAGAGACCGCGCCCCAAGCCCTTCAAGGCGACCGGCCGGTGGTCCCGCTGTTCGACACCCCCTACTTCCCGGCGCGCCTGTGGATCTACACCAACTTCCACTGCAACCTGGCCTGCGACTACTGCGCGGTCGCCTCCTCCCCGAAGGCGACTCCCCGCACCCTGCCCACCGACACCTTCCGCGCCCTCGTCGACGAGGCCGTACAGGCCGGGTTCACCGAGCTGTACCTCACCGGTGGCGAGCCCTTCCTCCACCCGGACATCGTCGGCCTCCTCGACTACGCCTCCGCCGAGCTGCCCACCGTCGTGATGACCAACGCGATGCTGCTGCGTGGCCGTCGCGCCGCCGGCCTCACGGACCTGGCCAACCGCAAGCTCACCGTCCAGACGTCCCTGGACGGCGCCACCGCCCAGACCCATGACCTTCACCGCGGTTCCGGCTCCTGGCAGCGCACCCTCGACGGCATCCGCCACCTGATCGGCCTGGGACTGCCTCCACGCGTCGCCCTCACCGAAACCCCGGAGAACACCCACGAGGTCCCCGCGGTCGCCGAGTTGCTGGCCGGACTCGGCCTGCCCGCCGACCACTTCGCCGTACGCCCGGTGCTGCGCCGCGGCTTCGCCGAGACCGGAGTGGAGATCGGCGAGGACTCCAGCATCCCCGAACTGACCGTCACCACCGACGGACTGCACTGGCACCCCGCCGGCGCCGACCTCGCCACCAGCCCCGATCTCCATCTCGCGCCCGCCGGAACCTCGCTCACCGCGGGCAAACAGCTGGTCACCGAGCGGTTCTTCGCCGCCCGCCTCACCGACGGCACCCTGCCCCGCCCCGTCCACTGCGCCATCTGAGACGTACGCGCACCGAAAGGAAGCCCCCATGCAGCGACACGTCGCGATCCTCGGCGCCGGACCCGTCGGCCTCGACGCCGCTCTCGCCTGCGCCGATGCCGGATGGACGTTCACCCTCTACGAAGCCGGGGAGACCGTCGCCGCCCACGTGCGGGCCTGGGGCCATGCCCGCCTCTTCACCCCGTGGGACCTGAACGTCTCGGGCCGGATGCGGACCCACCTGCCGGACGCCCCGACCGGCGCCGACTGCCCCACCGGGGCCGAACTGGCCAGCCGACTGCTCGACCCGCTCGCCGCACTGCCCGCCCTCGAAGGCAGCATCAGGCTACGCACCCGCGTGGCCGGCGTCGCCCGCACCGGCCTGCTCAAGCACGAGCACATCGGCACCGACACCCGCGCCGCCACTCCCTTCACCCTCCTCCTGGACACCCCCGACAGTGAGGACACCGCCGAGGCGGATCTCGTCCTGGACTGCACGGGCACCTACTCCCACCCCAACACCCTGGGCCCCGGAGGCGTCCCCGCCCCCGGCGAGCGCGCCCTCGCCGAGCGCGTCACCCGTACCCTCCCGGACACCAGCGACCCCGGCCGTTGGGCGGGCACCGTCCTGCTCGTCGGCGCGGGAAAGTCCGCCCAGACCGCGGCCCGCGACCTCGCCGCCCTGCACGGCACCCGTGTCCAGTGGGCGGTGCGCGGTACGGCGCCCGACTGGGGCGCCGTACC
>NZ_JBEXSH010000328.1:0-8970 GCF_040613555.1 Streptomyces sp. NPDC006265 | reverse complement strand
GTCGCCGGTCGCCTGGAACAGCAGGACCGGCGGCAGCTTGCCGTTGGCCACGTTCACGGGGCGCAGCGAGGCCGTCGGCCAGAACGCGCACGGCGCGTTGTACCAGGCGTTGTTCCAGGTCATGAACGGCGCCTTCTCGTACACCGCCCAGTTGTCCTCACGCCACCGCCGCCAGTCGCGCGGCCAGTCGGCGTCCCGGCACTGCACCGAGGTGTAGACGCTGTAGCCGTTGTCGCCGGAGGCGTCGACGGCCCCGAAGTCCTCGTACGCCTCCACCAGCGGCTCGGGGTCCTTGTCGTTCACGTACGCCGCGAACGCCTCGGCGAGGTTCGGCCAGTACCCGTTGTAGTAGCCGCCCGGGATGAAGGTGTCCTCCAGCTCCGAGGCGCCCACCGTGCCGCCCGCCGGCCTCTTCGCGAGGGCCGTGCGCATCGCGTACCACGTGGCCTCGATCTTCTCCGGATCGGTGCCCAGCCCGTACGTGGTGTCGTGCTCGGCGACCCAGGCCAGGAAGGCGCGGTGGCGGTCGTTGAAGGCGACGTCCTGGTTGAGGTTGGCCTCGTACCACACCTCCGTCGGGTCGACGACGGAGTCGAGGACCAGACGCCGGACCCGCTCGGGGAAGAGCTTGGCGTAGAGGGCGCCCAGGTAGGTGCCGTACGAGTAGCCGAAGTAGTTGATCTTCTTCGCGCCCAGGGCCTGCCGGATCGCGTCCATGTCGCGGACGGCGCCGGCGGTGTCGATGTACGGCAGGAGGTGTGCGTACTTCTTGCCGCAGGCGGCGGCGAAGGACTTGGCGCGGGCGAGGTTGGCCTGCTCGATCGCGGGAGTCGTCGGCAGGGAGTCCGGGCGGACCGGGCCGAAGTGGCCCGGCTTGCAGTCCAGCGCGGGCTTGCTCGCTCCCACGCCGCGCGGGTCGAAGCCGATGACGTCGTACTGGGCCGCGACCTTCGGGGGCAGCGAGGACGCGACGAACCCGGCGAGCGTCAGGCCGCTGCCGCCGGGACCGCCGGGGTTGACCAGCAGCGGGCCCTGGAAGGTCCGGGCGGTGTGCGGGACGCGGGACAGGGCGAGGGTGATCTTCTCCCCGTGCGGCCTGCGGTGGTCGAGCGGCACCTTCAGGGACGCGCACTGCAGCGTCGCGTGGTCCTCGGTGGCGCAGCTCTTCCAGGTGAGCTTCGCGGTCTGCGTGGTGGTCTCTGTGCTGGGTGCGCTCGCCTCGGCGGGAACGGCCGTGAAGGTCCCGGCCATGACGACGGCGGCACCGCACAGCGCGGCTGCGCGTTTTCTCATGGAGTCCTCCCAGGACGGCGGGATGAAGGACCGCGAGGGTCACCGTCCTCGCCGCATCGTCCCGGAAGCCGCTCCCGGAAGAACTCATTCCGTAAAGCTCATGACCCGATTGGATCTTCAGATGCGCTCGAATGCCCGCAAGGGGGCGCAGGCCTCGAACTCACCAGGAGGAAATCGAATTCTCCTGGAGGAGGGAGAGTTGGGTCGGCCCCGACACCGGCGGCTCCTCGGCCGCCTCGGCGGGCCGGATCCGCCGTGGCACCTCCGCGCGCGTCGGCCCGATGCCGTACTCCTCGGCCAGCTCGTGCACCTGACGGGTGATCCGCCGCTGGTACCACTTCGGGGCGTAGGAGCCCTCCGCGTACAACCGCTCGTAACGGGCCACCAGGTACGGGTGGTGCTGTCCCAGCCAGGCCATGAACCACTCACGGGCGCCGGGCCGCAGGTGCAGCACCAGCGGCGTCACGGACGTGGCGCCGGACGCCGCGATCGCCCGTACGGTGGCGCGCAGTTGGGCGGGCGCGTCGCCCAGGAACGGGATCACCGGCGCCATCAGCACCCCGCAGCCGATGCCGTGTTCGGCCAGGGTGCGCACGACCTCCAGGCGCCGCTCCGGCGCGGGCGTGCCGGGCTCGACGGTGCGCCAGAGCTCCTGTTCGGTGAAGCCGACCGACACGCAGATGCCGACGTCGGTCACCTGCGCCGCCTGCGTGATCAGGTCCAGGTCGCGCAGGATGAGCGTGCCCTTGGTCAGGATCGAGAAGGGGTTCGCGTGGTCGCGCAGCGCCGCGATGATGCCCGGCATCAGGCGGTAGCGGCCCTCGGCGCGCTGGTAGCAGTCGACGTTGGTGCCCATCGCGATGTGCTCGCCCTGCCAGCGGCGCGAGCCGAGCTGCCGGCGCAGCAACTCCGGCGCGTTGGTCTTGACGACGATCTGGCTGTCGAAGCCGAGGCCCGTGTCGAGGTCCAGGTAGCTGTGCGTCTTGCGCGCGAAGCAGTACACGCACGCGTGTGAGCAGCCCCGGTAGGGGTTGACCGTCCACTGGAACGCCATCCGCGAGACGGCCGGCACCCGGTTGATGATCGAGCGGGCCCGGATCTCGTGGAAGGTGATCCCGCCGAACTCCGGCGTGTCGAAGGTACGCGTGGTGACCGCGTCCGCGCCGAACAGCGCGGCATCGGCCCGGCTGTGTTCGGAGTCCGATGTGAGGTTCTCCCAGCGCATGACGCCTCCTCGGTAGCACTGACCACAGAATAGAACACATGTTCCCTTGATCGTGCGAGGGTGTTTTCCGAACGTGTTCGACCAGGTTGCGCCACCCCGATTTGGGGGGCCGGGCGGCGGGGTGGTTGGCTTGCCCCGACCCCCGAGCAACCAGTCCTGGAGGAAAGCGATGGCGCAGGTCGAGGCCACTACGGAGCGGATCGTCGCGGCGGACGCGGAGACGGTGTTCGACGCCCTCGCCGACTACAGCGGCACGCGCGCGAAGCTGCTGCCCGAGCAGTTCAGCGAGTACGAGGTCCGGGAGGGCGGCGACGGCGAGGGCACCCTCGTCCACTGGAAGCTCCAGGCCACCAGCAAGCGTGTGCGCGACTGCCTCCTGGAGGTCGGCGAGCCCACCGACGGTGAGCTGGTCGAGAAGGACCGCAACTCCTCCATGGTCACCACCTGGCGGGTCACACCGGCCGGCGAGGGCACGTCCCGGGTCGTGGTCACCACCACCTGGACCGGCGCCGGCGGCATCGGCGGCTTCTTCGAGAAGACCTTCGCACCCAAGGGCCTCGGCCGGATCTACGATGCGATGCTCGCCAAGCTCGCTGCCGAGGTCGAGAAGTAGCCCGCCCCAAGGCTCAAAGCCCCAGGGGGTGTTGCGCTCCTCACCGGTTCGAGTGATCTCCGTACGGCTCGCTCCTGTGCCGTAACTCGTCGCGCTTGCTCGTAGTTGTCGCTTTTACGCGGGAATTGTGCGGCAGCGCGACGAGGGGAGCGGTGAGTGGGCGGGATCACTCTGGCGCAGGACGAACCGGCGGTTGCGCCTCCCGACATCCCCGCACCCCTGCCGGATCCGGACACCCGACCGAGCCCGCGCCGGGTGCGGTTGATCTTCTCCGCTCTCCTGCCGGCCCTTCTCCTGGCCGCCCTGGAGCAGATGATCGTCGCCACCGCGCTGCCGAGGATCGTCGGTGAGCTGCACGGCCTGGACCGGATGTCCTGGGCGATCACCGCCTACCAGCTCACCGCCACCGTCGGACTGCCGATCTACGGCAAGCTCGGCGATCTGCTGGGCCGCAAGGGCGTCTTCCAGTTCGCGATCGTCGTCTTCGTCGCCGGCTCCGCGCTCGCGGGCCGGGCTCAGACCATGGACCAGCTGATCGCCTTCCGCGCCCTGCAGGGGGTCGGCGCCGGCGGCCTCATGATCGGCGTCCAGGCGATCATCGCGGACATCGTGCCGCCCCGGCAGCGCGGCCGCTACATGGGCCTGATCGGCGCCGCATTCGGCCTCGCCTCCGTGGCCGGACCGTTGCTCGGCGGCTACTTCACCGACCACCTCTCCTGGCGCTGGTGCTTCTACGTCAACGTCCCCTTCGGCCTGGTCACCCTGGCCGTCGTCGCCGTCACGCTGAAGCTCCCCAAGCCGGCCGCCAGGGGGCGGCTGGACGTCATCGGCGCGCTGCTGCTGACCGCCGCCTCCACCTGCCTGGTCCTGCTGACCAGTTGGGGCGGCACCGAGTACGCCTGGGACTCGCGCATGATCCTCGGCCTCGCGGCCGGAGCGGCGGCGGCGACCGTCCTCTTCCTCGTCACCGAGCACTTCGCCGTCGAACCCCTCATCCCCCTCCGGCTGTTCAGGGACTCCGTCTTCAACGTCACCGGCCTGGTCGGCCTGGTGATCGGGGTGGGCCTGTTCGGCGCCGCCAGCTATCTGCCGACGTACCTGCAGATGGTCGACGGAGCCTCCGCCACCGAGTCGGGCCTGCTCATGCTGCCGATGATGGCCGGCATCGTCGGCGCCTCGGTCATCGCCGGCCAGTTCGTCAGCCACACCGGCCGCTACAAGGCCTACCCGATCCTCGGCGGCGCCCTCTCCGTCACCGGCATGTGGCTGCTGTCGCGCCTGGAGGTCGGCACGCCCCGGCTGCACTACAGCATCTGGATGGCCGTCCTCGGCGCCGGCATCGGCATGGTGATGCCGGTGCTGACCCTCGCCGTGCAGAACTCCGCGCGCACCGCCGACCTCTCCACCGCCACCGGCGCCAACAACTACTTCCGGCAGATCGGCGGCACCGTCGGAGCCGCCGTCTTCGGCACCCTGTTCGCCGACCGGCTCGCCGACGCCCTCGCCGACCGGCTTCCCGCGCGCGCCGGGCTGCCGGACCCCGAGTCCCTCACCCCGCAGCTCGTGCGCGCGCTGCCCCCGGCCCTGCGCGACGACTACATCCGGGCGTACGCCGACGCCATGCCGCGGATCTTCCTCTACCTGGTGCCGGTGCTCGTCCTCGGACTGGGCATCGCCCTCTTCCTCAAGGAGAAACCCCTGGTGTCCCACAACGCCTCCGTCACCGGCCCGGACACGGCGCCGGGGAGCGCCCCGGTCCCGCAGGCCCGCGCCGCGCACACCGCGGGCGTGCCCGTGTGCGGCTCGGTCCAGCACCACGACGGGACCGTCGTGCCCCGCGCGGCACTCACGCTCATCGACGTCACCGGGCAGCAGACCGGGCGCGGCGCGAGCGGAGAGGACGGGCGCTACGCGCTGGCCACCCCCGGCCCGGGCTCGTACGTGCTGATCGCCGCGGCCGGCGGCCACCAGCCGCAGGCGGTCACCGTGACCGTCGGCGAACGCCCCGTCGAGCTCGACATCGTCCTCGGCGGCGCCGGAAACCTGATCGGCACCGTGGTCACCGCCGACGGCACGCCCCTACGGGACGCCACCGTCACCCTCACCAACGTGCACGGCGAGGTCGTGGCCACCACTCGCAGCGGCCGGGAGGGCGGTTACGTCATCACCGAGCTCGTCGCAGGCGAGTACACCCTCGCGGCCAGCGCGCCCGCCTTCCGCCCGGCCGCGCTCCCCGTCACCGTCCAGGCCGCCCGCGAGACCCGCCGGGACATCGAGCTGGCCGGCGGCGCCGTGCTGCGCGGCACGGTCCGGGCGGGCGGCGGCCGACCCGTCGAGGACGCGCGCGTGACGCTGCTCGACGTGGCGGGCAACGTCGTCGACACCCTCACCACGGGCGCCGACGGCACGTTCCGCTTCGTCGACCTGTCCTCCGGGGAGTACACCGTCATCGCCGCCGGATACCCGCCCGTCGCCACCGTGCTCCAGGTCGCCGGAGGAGGCCGTACGGAGCGGGATCTCCAGCTGAGCCACGAGGACTGAACCGGCACCGGCCGCGGACCGAACGGGCAGCGGCGCGCGGGTTCGTACGCCGGTACGAACCCCGCGCGGGCAATTCCCGCAATGCTTCACATCGCCACCGGCGGGAGCCGTACGGTGGAGACGCCGGCACAGATCTTGCGTCCGTGGGGAGAGAGGGCCTGGCCATGGACCATGGCACCGACAGGGCTGGACAGGACACGGTCACGGAACCCGCCGAGCCCGGCCGCGTCCCCCTGGCCGTCGTCGTGGTCGACCGCGACGGCCTCGTGTCCCACTGGAGCCGCGGCGCACGGCGCCTGTTCGGCGTCCCCAAGGAAGAGGCGATCGGCCGCACCGCCCTCGACCTGCTCCCCGTCTCCGGCGCCCTGCCCGACGCACGGGACACCGCCCCGTACGCCGCCGGTGGCGGTCTCGGCCCCGACCTCGAATCCTCCCTCGACGGCGGGCTCTCCTACCCGGCCGCGGGCCGCGCCCGGCTCACCGCGTCCGGGGACGGCCGGGTCGACGTCCTGTGGTGGGCCTACCCGCTGGTGGGCCCCGGGCCCGAGCGGCTGCTCGTGCTGGCCGCCGACGCCGAAGGACTGCGTGCCGGCGACGGGGCGTTCGAGCGGATCGCGCCCGGTTTCGCGCTGCACACCGACTTCCCCGGGACGGAGGACCTCGCCCGCCGGCTCCCCGAGATCCTGCCCAGCATGAGCGTCGGCGAGAGCGCCCGCATCGCCGCTCAGATCCTCGAACTCGGCTACCCCATCCTGGAGTTCAGCCAGCACGACCGGGTGCCCGTCACCCCCGACTGGGGCGTGGCCCGGCGCGCCGAACGCAAGGCGCGCCGTGAACGGGCCGCGCGGGCCCTGGCCGCCGGCGAACCCGTGCCGGCGGACCCGCGGGACGAGGGCGAGGACCTCGAGTACGCCGCCGTCCGTGAGCGCCTGGAGTTCCTCAACGAGGTCAGCGGCCGCATCGGCACCTCCCTCGACCTGTCCCGCACGATCGTGGAGGTCAGCAGGGCCGTCGTGCCCCGCTTCACCGATGTCGCCGGGACGTACCTGCGGGAACAGGTCGTCGCCGGCGAGGCATTCGAGGACGGTGTGCCCGACACGACCACGCTGTGGCACCGGGTCGCCCTGGAGCACACCGACGAACCGGGCCGCTGGGACGACGTCGTCCCCGTCGGCGAGGCCATGCCCTTCCCGGCGCACACGCCGTTCTTCCAGTGCATGACCAGCGGCGAACCCGTCCTCGTGCCGCGCATCAACGAGGAGATGGGGCACGCCATCGCCGCGCAGTTCGACAAGCGCGACATCCGGCCCCTCATCACCGGCCGCTCGATGCTGGTCGTGCCGCTGAAGGCCCGCAACGTCGTCCTCGGCTTCATGATCCTGCTGCGGCACCCGGAGCGGCCCGTCTTCAACGACATGGACCGCGTCACCGGCGCCGAACTCGCCGCCCGCGCGGGCCTCGTGCTCGACAACGCCCGCATGTACACCTTCCAGGAGAACGTCGCCGAGACGCTCCAGGACAGCATGCTCCCGCACATCCCGCCCCGCATGACCGGCTGTGACATCGCCACCCGCTATCTGCCGGGCACCCTGCTCGGCCGGGTCGGCGGCGACTGGTTCGACGCGGTGAAGCTGCACGGCGGGCGCACGGCCCTCGTCGTCGGCGACGTCATGGGCCACGGCCTGAACTCGGCCGCGATGATGGGCCAGTTGCGGACGGCCGTACAGACCATGGCCGGGCTCGACCTGCCGCCCGCCCAGCTGCTGCGCAACCTCGACGACCTCGCCCAGCGCCTCGGCGACAGCTACCTCGCGACCTGCCTCTACGCCGTCTACGACCCGATCACGAGCGAACTCCACCTCGCCAACGCCGGGCACATCCCGCCCGTCCTGGTCCGTGCCGAGGACGGCCGCAGCGAACTGCTTGACCTGCCCACGGGCGCGCCCATCGGCGTCGGAGGGGTGCCCTTCGAGGCGATCCGGGTGCGCGTCGAGCCCGGCGACCGGCTGGTGATGTGCACCGACGGCCTGGTCGAAGTGCGCGGCGAGGACATCGGGGTGGGCCTCGCGACGCTCTGCGAGTCGGCCGCCCACCCGGCCGCGTCCATGGACAACGCCTGCGACACCATCATCCGCGCCCTGAACACACGAGGCGGCCGCAAGGACGACGTGGCGCTGCTGATGGCCCGCCTGGGCGGCATCGAGCCGGACGACGTGGCCGAATGGCGCCTCGCCCTCGACCCGGCCGAGGTGAGCCGGGCCCGCGCGGCGGTCCGCGAGCAACTGCACGACTGGGGCCTGGCGAAACTCGTCGCGCCGGCCGAGCTGATGACCGGCGAACTCGTCACCAACGCCGTACGGCATTCGCACGGCCGGCCCGTCGCACTGCGTCTGGTCCGCGGCGACACCCTGCTGTGCGAGGTGGAGGACGACGACCACGAGTTGCCGACCCTGCTCAGCGCGGGCCCGCTCGACGAGGCGGGACGCGGCCTGCGCGTGGTCAGCACGCTGTCCCGCGAGTGGGGGACCAGCCGTACCAACACCGGCAAGACGGTCTGGTTCGAGCTGACGCTGCCGCGCCGCTGAACACCCCCGGGCCGAACGGGGCGTGAAGGTACGTGCCGCGTTCTTGTGGCCGGGGCCGGAGCGCGATACACCGGACTCGCCCGCCGCATGGCGGGATTCGTTCGCACCCTGGGGAGTGGGCCATGAGCGTGACGAGTCGGTACCGGGAGGCGTGGGAGGCGTTCTGGCGGGAGGCGTCCGCCGAACCGGGGGCGGTGTTCTGGGACGCGGAACCGGTCCTGACCGTGGGGCCGCATCTCGCCCTGTTCGAGCCGTACCTGGCCGATCCGGCCCTGCCGCTGGTGGACCTCGGCTGCGGCAACGGCACCCAGACCCGCTACCTCGCCGACCGCTTCCCGAGGGTCCTGGGCGTCGACCTGTCCGCCGCGGCCCTCGGCCACGCCCGGCGGGCCGATCCGGCGGGGCAGGCCGCCTACCGGCAGCTGGACGCCGCCGAGAAGGACGAGGTCCAGGCTCTGCACGCGGAACTCGGCGATACCAACGTCTATGCGCGGGGCGTCCTGCACCAGTGCGAGCCGGACGACCGGCAGACGCTGATCGACGGCATCGCCACGCTGGTCGGCGACCGCGGCCGGGCCTGCCTGGTGGAACTTCGCCGCCTCGGCGAGGAAGTGCGAGCGGACCCGGCGCAGCCTGGCCCGTGGAGGCCGACGGACGCGCTACACGCGAACAGCCACAGATCAGGCTCGGCTCCTAACCCCCCGACTCACACC
>NZ_JBEXSH010000327.1:0-8970 GCF_040613555.1 Streptomyces sp. NPDC006265 | reverse complement strand
GCCGGAAGCCCTCGTACTGGACGTACTCGGGGTTTCGGCCGGTGCGGCGAGTGGGGGTACCCCCTGCTCGAGCGGAGTCGAGAGCTTGGGGGAGCATGCCGGGCGTCGCGACGGGGCGAACGTTGCCTGTCGCGGCACTAGGCGGAGTCGCCGTCCCGGTCGGCCCTCCATGCTCCGGGACCGCCGCCGCGCCATTCGATCAGGCCCGTGGCCGCCACGTACGCCTCGTCCGCGTCCTCGATCCCGGCTCGCCTCAGGAACTCGGCGATGTCGAGCGGCCCGTAGGCGATACCGAGGAACTGGTCGTCCACACGGACCCGCCGTCCGCCGTCCGCGGCGGGCGGGTAGACCACGACGGGTTTCACGGACGCCATGGCACCAGGGTGCGCGGGGACGGCGCCGGCCGCGCGCCGGGATGGGCCGTTCAGCCCGCCTTCCGTGTCGGCCGGAACTCGTGGACGTCGGCGGTGAGGGTGCCGTCCTGCTGCTCGTAGTGCGACAGGGCGAGGCCGAGGCCGAAGAAGGTGGGTGCCCATTCGCCGACGAAGATGCCCCAGCGGTCGGCACGGGCGACACCGGTCCCGGCCTCCATCTTCCTCGAGCCCATCCAGGCGATCACGCTGAGGCCGATGGAGGCCATGCCGGCCATGTAGGCGTGCTCGCTGCGGACGCCCATCTCGTGCATCTTCTTGATGATCATCAGCGGCTCCGTTCCGTGGGTGATTCAGGAGACGGAGTGCCCTCATCGGATGCCGATATTCGCCCGATTTGTTCTCAATGTCTGACATGGCGGCCGTGAGGCCGTGAGGGCCCCGGAACGCGCCGGGCGGCTCACCTCACGGCCGCAAGGACCTCCCTCAGGCGCCCACGTAGGCCGCCAGGTGCTCCCCGGTCAGCGTGGAGCGCGCCTCGACGAGATCGGCCGGAGTGCCCTCGAAGACGATCCGGCCGCCGTCGTGACCCGCGCCCGGGCCGAGATCGATGATCCAGTCGGCGTGCGCCATGACCGCCTGGTGGTGCTCGATCACGATGACCGACTTGCCGGAGTCGACGAGCCGGTCGAGCAGGCCGAGCAGCTGCTCCACGTCCGCCAGGTGCAGACCGGTGGTGGGCTCGTCGAGGACGTAGACGCCGCCCTTCTCGCCCATGTGCGTGGCCAGCTTGAGCCGCTGCCGCTCGCCGCCGGACAGCGTGGTGAGCGGCTGGCCGAGGGTGAGGTACCCGAGCCCGACGTCCGCGAGCCGTTCAAGGATCTTGTGCGCGGCGGGCGTGCGGGCCTCGCCGGTGCCGAAGAACTCCTCGGCCTCGGTCACCGGCATCGCCAGCACCTCGCTGATGTCGCGGCCGCCGAGGCGGTACTCCAGCACCGACGCCTCGAACCGCCGGCCCTCGCACTCCTCGCAGGGCGTGGCGACGCTCTGCATGATCGCCAGGTCGGTGTAGATGACACCGGCGCCGTTGCAGGTGGGGCAGGCACCCTCGGAGTTGGCGCTGAACAGCGCGGGCTTCACACCGTTGGCCTTGGCGAAGGCCTTGCGGATCGGGTCCGCCAGACCGGTGTACGTCGCCGGGTTGCTGCGCCGGGAGCCGCGAATCGGGGTCTGGTCGATCGCCACCACGCCCTGTTCGGCGGGGATCGAGCCATGTACCAGCGAGCTCTTGCCGGAGCCCGCGACACCGGTGACGACGGTGAGGACGCCGAGCGGGACGTCGACGTCGACGCCCTGAAGGTTGTTCGCCGAGGCGCCCCGGATCTCCAGCGCGCCGGTGGGCTTGCGGACCGTCGCCTTGATCTTGGCGCGGTCGTCGAGGTGACGGCCGGTGACGGTGCCGCTGGCCCGCAGCCCCTCCAGGGTGCCCTCGAAGCAGACGGTGCCGCCCGCCGTGCCGGCGCCCGGGCCGAGGTCCACGACGTGGTCCGCGATGGCGATCGTCTCGGGCTTGTGCTCCACGACCAGCACGGTGTTGCCCTTGTCGCGCAGGCGCAGCAGCAGGTTGTTCATCCGCTGGATGTCATGGGGGTGCAAACCGATGGACGGCTCGTCGAAGACGTAGGTGACGTCCGTGAGCGAGGAGCCGAGGTGGCGGATCATCTTGGTGCGCTGCGCCTCGCCGCCGGAGAGCGTGCCCGACGCCCGGTCGAGCGAGAGGTAGCCGAGGCCGATCTCCACGAACGAGTCGAGGGTGTGCCGGAGCTTGGTGAGCAGCGGCGCAACCGACGGCTCGTCGAGTCCCCGGACCCACTCCGCCAGGTCCCGGATCTCCATCGCGCAGGCGTCGGCGATGTTCACCTCGCCGATCTTCGAGGAGCGGGCGAGCTCGCTGAGCCGGGTGCCGTCGCACTCGGGGCACCGGCTGAAGGTGACCGCCCGGTCCACGAAGGCCCGGATGTGCGGCTGCATCGACTCGCGGTCCTTGGAGAGGAAGCTCTTCTGGAGCTTGGGGATCAGCCCCTCGTAGGTGAGGTTGACCCCGTTGATCTTCACCTTGACCGGCTCGCGGTACAGGAAGTCGTGCCGCTCCTTCTTGGTGTACTCGCGGATCGGCTTCTCCTTGTCGAAGAAGCCCGACTCGGCGATGACCCGCACCACCCAGCCGCCGCCGGTGTAGGTGGGGATGGTGAACGGGTCCTCGGACAGCGACTTGGAGTCGTCGTAGAGCTGGGTGAGGTCGATGTCGGAGACCGTGCCCCGGCCCTCGCAGTGCGTGCACATGCCGCCGGTGCGGCTGAAGGACACCTTCTCGGTCCTGGTCTTGTCGGCACCGCGGTCCACCGTGAAGCCACCGCTCGCCGAGACCGAGGCGGTGTTGAAGGAGAAGGCGCCGGGCGGGCCGATGTGGGGCGCGCCGAGCCGGCTGAAGAGGATCCGCAGCATCGCGTTGGCGTCGGTGGCGGTGCCGACGGTGGAGCGGGGGTCGGAACCCATGCGCTGCTGGTCGACGGCGATCGCGGTCGTCAGCCCGTCCAGCACGTCGACCTCGGGCCGTGCCAGGTTCGGCATGAACCCCTGCAGAAACGCGCTGTAGGTCTCGTTGATCAGCCGCTGCGACTCCGCCGCGATCGTGTCGAACACCAGCGAGCTCTTGCCCGAGCCGGAGACGCCGGTGAACACCGTGAGCCGGCGTTTGGGGATCTCGATGCTGACGTCCCTGAGGTTGTTCTCGCGCGCGCCGTGCACGCGGATCACGTCATGGCTGTCGGCAACGTGCGGCCCGGGCGACTGTCTGTCCGTCGTCGTGGCCTTGCTCATGGTGTCTCCATCTGTCGGGCGGGGCTGCCGCGCTCGGACGTTCTCGGTCCCCCGCGCAGCTCCCGAGGGGCGGCGCGGGGGAGGTGCGGTGCGGGGGCCGTTACGACGCCTTGAGCTGCTGGATGCGGACCATGTTGCCCGCGGGGTCGCGGAAGGCGCAGTCGCGGACGCCGTAGGGCTGGTCCACCGGCTCCTGGACCACCTCGGCGTCACCCGCCTGCACCCGCTCGAAGGTGCCGTCGACGTCGGTGGTGGCCAGGACGATGCTGGCGTACGTGCCCTTGGCCATCATCTCGGCGATGGTGCGGCGCTCGTCCTCGGTGATGCCGGGATCGGCGGCCGGCGGGTGCAGCACGATGTTCGTGCCGGGCTGGCCGACGGGGCCGACGGTGATCCAGCGCATGCCCTCGTATCCGACGTCGTTCCTGACTTCGAAGCCGAGGGTGTCGCGGTAGAACGCCAGGGCGGCGTCCGGGTCGTCGTGCGGAAGGAAGCTGGCGTGAATGTGAAGGTCCATGGCCGTCACGCTAGTTTCGGCTCGCGGCGGGCGCTTCTCGATTCCTGACCGGTCTGGTCACCTGCTTCGACACGCACGACGGAATGCCCGCCGTCGCGCGCGCCGCCTCCCGGCGGTAAGCGCTCGGCGGCATGCCGACCAGTTCGGTGAAACGGGTACTGAAGGTGCCCAGCGACGCGCAGCCGACCTCGAAGCACACCTCGGTGACACTGAGGTCGCCCCGGCGCAGCAGCGCCATCGCGCGCTCGATGCGCCGCGTCATGAGGTAGCTGTACGGAGATTCGCCGTACGCCTGCCTGAACTCGCGGCTGAGGTGCCCGGCCGACATGTGCACGCCCCGGGCGAGCGCCTCGACGTCGAGAGGCTGCGCGTACTCCCGGTCGATCCGGTCCTTGACGCGGCGCAGTCGGGCGAGGTCACGCAGGTGCTGCGCCGAGGCGGGTCTGCTGCTCACAAGCGCGATCGTGCCACATCGCACGCAGGTACGACTGATGTCCGGCTATACGGACCGAACCGGTCCGTACAGCCCCGGCCGGGGGCACCGCCCCGTCGGCCCCCGTGACGGCCCGCGTCAGGCCACCGCAGGCTGAAACGTTCCTGCCGGATCGGCACGGCCCGTCTCACACCCCGGCAGCCGCCGCGTCCGTCCGCTTCGCCAGTGCGGCCGCCGCCGCGCCCACCAGCCCGGCGTCGGTGCCCATCTGCGCCGGCGCCACGGTCAGGTGCCGGACGAAGGACAGCGTCGCGTAGGTACTCAGGGCCTTGCGCAGGGGGCCGAACAGGACGTCGCCCGCCTTGCCCACTCCCCCGCCGATCACCGCGATGTCGATCTCCACGAGGGTCGCCGTGGCGGCGATCCCGGCGGCCAGGGCCTGGGCGGCCCGCTCGAAGGAGGCGACGGCCACCGGGTCGCCGGACCGCGCGGCGGCGGCCACCGCGGCGGCGGAGGTGTCCCTGTCGGTGCCGGGGCGCCAGCCGTTCTCCAGCGCGCGCCGGGCGATGTTGGGGCCGCTCGCGATGCGCTCCACGCAGCCGTGCGAGCCGCACGGGCACAGGTCGCCGTCGAGGTCCACGCTGATGTGGCCGATGTGACCGGCGTTGCCGGTGGGCCCGGGGTGCAGCCGACCGCCCAGGACCAGGCCGCCGCCGACGCCCGTGGAGACGACCATGCACAGCGCGTTGTCATGGCCTCGGGCGGCGCCCTGCCAGTGTTCGGCCGCCGTGATCGCCACGCCGTCGCCGATCAGCTCGACGGGCAGGTTCCAGGCGGCGGCCCGGACCCGGGAGACGAGCGGGTAGTCGCGCCAGCCGGGCACGTTCACCGGGCTCACCGTCCCGGCGGAGGCGTCCACGGGCCCGGCACTGCCGATGCCCACGGCCGTGGCACGCCCCCACAGCGGCGACGTGGTGAGCTCGCCGAGCACCTCCTCCACGGCCCGCATCACGGTGTCGCCGTCCTCCCGGGCGGGCGTCGGCCGCTGGGCGCGGACCAGGATCCGGCCGCGGCCGTCCACCAGAGCGCCGGCGATCTTGGTGCCGCCGATGTCGAGCGCGGCCACGAGGTCGGTGTGCATCAGAGTCGGATCTCCCCGTCGGGCATGCATGAGAAAAACGCCGAGAAAGCCATCAAGCAGGGCAAGCAGCGGACCGGTCCCGTGGCGGTGCGCGGGGCCGGAGATTGCGGTGGACAGTCTCCCCCGAGCCTGACAACGTTGTCCAGGCTCTATGCTCGACGCCACATCCTCATACAAACCCAGGATCGACGCACCCCCGTGGACGACAGGACAGGACACCGCACCGTGCCCCAGCCCCCCCTCCGATCCGCAACGCGCTACGGCACCCGGCCGACCATGAAGGACGTAGCGGCACGCGCCGGAGTCGGCCTCAAGACGGTCTCCCGGGTCGTGAACGGGGAGCCGGGGGTCACCCCGGAGACGGAGCGGCGGGTCCAGGAGGCGATCGACGCCCTCGGCTTCCGCCGCAACGACAGCGCGCGGGTGCTGCGCAAGGGCCGCACGGCGAGCATCGGCCTGGTCCTGGAGGACCTCGCGGACCCGTTCTACGGGCCCCTGAGCCGGTCGGTCGAGGAGGTGGCCCGCGCACACGGCGCCCTGCTGATCAACGGCTCCAGCGCGGAGGACCCCGCGCGTGAGCAGGAACTGGTGCTGGCCCTGTGCGCGCGGCGGGTGGACGGGCTGGTGGTGATCCCGGCCGGGGACGACCACAGGTACCTGGAGCCCGAGCTGAAGGCGGGTGTGGCCACGGTGTTCGTGGACCGGCCGGCCGGGCACATCGACGCCGACGTGGTCCTGTCGGACAACTTCGGCGGCGCCCGTGACGGCGTTGCCCACCTCATCGCCCATGGGCACCGCCGGATCGGCTTCATCGGCGACATGCCCCGCATCCACACCGCTGCCGAGCGGCTGCGCGGTTACCGGGCGGCGATGGAGGACGCGGGCATACCGGTGGCGGGCTCCTGGATGTCCCTGGGCGTCACCGGTCCCGAGCGGGTGCGCAGGGCCGCCGAGGAGATGCTGACCGGCCCGGACCCGGTCACGGCGATCTTCGCGGGCAACAACCGCGTGACGGTCACCGTGATCCGGGTGCTCGCCGAGCAGACCCGCCGTGTCGCCCTGGTCGGCTTCGACGACATCGAGCTCGCCGACCTGCTCCAGCCGGGCGTCACGGTCGTCGCCCAGGACGCCTCGGACATCGGCCGCACCGCCGCGGAACGCCTCTTCCGGCAGCTGGACGGCACCCTCGTCACTCCCGAGCGCATCGAGCTGCCGACCCGGCTGATCACCCGCGGCTCGGGCGAGATCCCGCCGGCGGACTGAGCGGCCCGTGGACGACGCCACCGATCGCACGCTGCGGGCCCTCGGCCTGGCCGAGGCGCCGCGTGAGCACCCTCTGCTGTATCCGGGTGCGTGGCCCGCGGATTCCGGCCTCCTCGACGGGGACCGCTTCCTGCCGGCGGAGCGGCTGGTGTACGAGGAGCGCACGCCGGTCATCGCCATCGGGTCCAACGGCTGCCCGGGGCAACTGCGGCACAAGATGACGGAGTTCGCGATCAGGTCGCCGCTGCCGATGGTGAAGGCACGGGTGACGGGCGTCGACGCCGGCGTCTCCGCGCATGTGAGCCGCATGGGGTACGTGTCGGCGTCGCCGGTCGGCGCCCCGGGCACCGTGCGGGAGTTGTTCGTCCTGTGGCTCGACGCCGAGCAGCTCGCGGTGATCGACGCGAGCGAAGGCGTGCCGGTGCCGGGTGGCAATTTCGACCGGGCCTGGCTGCCGTCACCCGATGTCCGGATCGACCTGGCGGACGGCACCCGCCTGCCCGGGGCGTACGCCTACGTCAACCGGCACGGCGTCCTCCACGACGGCACGGGCACCCCGCGCACGCACCCCGGTGAGCGTGAGCTGCTGACCGAGCTCCTCGTCGCGCTGCCGCGTCTGCGCGAGCTGTTCGGCGTGGTGCCCGAGGAGTTCTGCGCACGGGCGCGCGGAGACCGGCGGCTGTGCGAGCGGGGCACACGGCTGTTCACCGAGGAGAAGCTGGTGACGGCCTCGGGCCTCGAGCGGTACGTGGCCGCCTCGGCGCGGGTTCAGCAGACCGGCAGCCCGGGGACCGGCGCGTCGTTGTCGCCGCCCTTGATGTGGACGTCGCTGACGTAGACGTTCGTGTTGCCGCTGTCGTCGTCGGTCTTCGCCCGCCAGACGTCGGTCCACTCCCCTGAGGTCTCGCGGCGGCCCAGGTTCTGCCGGCAGTAGAAGTAGTTGGTGCCCGCATTGAGATGCCGGCCTTGGTGCCGGAGGCGGTGTGGGAGTCGGCGGTCTTCCAGACCTGGCAGTTGTACTTGCCGCCGCCGATGGGACGGCAGACCGGGGCCGGGGTGGTCGAGCCGCCGCCCGGCGTGGCGCCGCCACCGGAACCACCGCCGGAGCGCCACCGTCCGACGTCCCGCCGCCGGTGCCACCACCGGCCGGCTTCTCGGGGGCCGGGGTGGTCGCCCGGCCGGTGGGCTCGGAATCCTTCTCGTCAGCGGGCTTCTTCGACGGAGCCCCGCCCTTTGTCGTCGCCCTGTTGCGTGGCCCTCGGGGTGGAGCCGTCGTCCACCCCGCCGGGCTCGGAGGAACCGGACTCCGCGCGGGCCTCGTCGGTCCGCGCGCCGTTCTCCTTGCCTCCGGAGTCGCCGAGCAGGGCGACCGTGGTCCCGGCGAGGACGACGGCGACGGCCGCGGCGGCGAGCAGGACGCGCGCGTTGCGGCGGGGTGCGGCGCGGTCGGGGGTCACCGGGGTGGTCGCAGCGATGGCAGCGGGGGTGCTGCCGGGGTCGACCGGACCCCGCCGGATGTGCCGACGGACGACTCCGTCGATGCGTGGCGTACAGACCAAGGGGCGGCGGTGGCCGCGACAGCCGGCGGCGACGGCTGTGACAGGGCCGGTAGGTGCCGGCGGATCCGACGTGCGGAAGCCAGCCGTCAGGCGGAGGCCGTCAGGTCCCCGCGCCGGGGCGCCGCGAAGCTCTCCAGGTCCGCCCGTGTCAGGCCGGCCAGGCGGGCGACCTCCCCGATGTCCAGGGCTCCGCAGTCCAGGCCGCGCAGCAGGTAGCCGCTGAGGGCCTTGGCGGTGGCGGGTTCGTCCATGACGTCGCCGCCGGTGCGGTTGGCATAGCGGGACAAGCGGGCGGCGGCCTGCTCGAAGCCCTCGCGGTAGAAGGCGAAGACGGCAGCGTAGCGGGTGGGGAGGTGGCCGGGGTGCATGTCCCAGCCCTGGTAGTAGGCGCGGGCCAGGGCGCGGCGGGTGAGGCCGTAGTGCAGGCGCCAGGCGTCGTGGACCTTCGCGGTCGGGCCGACCGGCAGGACGTTCGTCGAGCCGTCCGAGACGCGTACGCCCGTACCGGCCGCCGCGACCTGCATGACGGCCTTGGCGTGGTCCGCCGCGGGGTGGTCGCCGGCCTGGTGGGCGGCGGAGATGCCGAGGCAGGCGCTGTAGTCGAAGGTGCCGTAGTGCAGTCCGGTCGCGCGGCCCTCGGCGGCCTGGATCATGCGGGCGACGGTGGCGGTGCCGTCGGCGGCGAGGATCGACTGGCTGGTCTCGATCTGGATCTCGAAGCCGATCCGGCCGGGCTCGAGCCCGTGTGCCTTCTCGAAGGCGTCCAGCAGCCGTGCCATGGCGGTGACCTGCTCGGCGTACGTCAC
>NZ_JBEXSH010000326.1:0-8979 GCF_040613555.1 Streptomyces sp. NPDC006265 | reverse complement strand
CGTCGGAGGTGAGCAGCGTCCCGTCGAGATCGGTGGCGACGAGCCGGTACGGGAAGCCCCCCGGGGAAGCCGTGTCGCTCACTTGGCCGCCACCGGCTCCAGGACCTCCCGGCCGCCCAGGTACGGGCGCAGCACCTCGGGCACGCGTACCGAGCCGTCGGCCTGCTGGTGGTTTTCCAGGATCGCCACGATCGTGCGGGGAACGGCGCACAGCGTGCCGTTGAGCGTGGCCAGCGGCTTGACCTGCTTGCCGTCACGGACGCGGATCGACAGGCGGCGGGACTGGAACTCGGTGCAGTCCGAGGTCGAGGTCAGCTCGCGGTACTTGCCCTGGGTCGGGATCCAGGCCTCGCAGTCGAACTTGCGGGAGGCCGAGGCGCCCAGGTCGGCGCTCGCCACGTCGATCACGCGGTACGGCAGCTCCAGCGAGGTCAGCCACTGCTTCTCCCACTCCAGCAGGCGCTGGTGCTCGGCCTGCGAGTCCTCGGGAGCGACGTAGGAGAACATCTCGACCTTGTCGAACTGGTGCACGCGGAAGATGCCCCGGGTGTCCTTGCCGTGCGAGCCGGCCTCGCGGCGGAAGCAGGGCGAGAAGCCCGCGTAGCGCAGGGGGAGGCGGTCGGCGTCGAGGATCTCGTCCATGTGGTACGCCGCGAGCGGCACCTCGGACGTACCGACCAGGTAGAGGTCGTCGTCGGCGAGGTGGTAGACGTCCTGGGCGGCCTGGCCGAGGAAGCCGGTGCCCGCCATGGACTGGGGGCGGACCAGCGCGGGGGTCAGCATCGGGGTGAAGCCGGCCACGGTGGCCTGCGCCATCGCAGCGTTGACCAGGGCGAGCTCCAGAAGGGCGCCCACGCCCGTCAGGAAGTAGAAGCGCGAGCCGGAGACCTTGGCGCCCCGCTCGACGTCGATCGCGCCGAGGATCTGGCCGAGCGCCAGGTGGTCCTTGGGCTCGAAGCCCTCGGCGGCGAAGTCGCGGATCGTGCCGTGCTTCTCGAGGGTGACGAAGTCCTCCTCGCCGCCCACGGGCACGTCGGGGTGGACGAGGTTGCCGAGCCGCTGGAGCAGCTCCTGGGTCTCGGTCGCGGCGGCGTCGCGCTCGGCGTCGGCCGCCTTGACGTCGGCGGCGAGCTGGCCCGCCTTCTTCAGCAGCTCGGCCTTCTCGTCGCCGGCCGCCTTGGGGATGAGCTTGCCGAGCGCCTTCTGCTCGGCGCGCAGCTCGTCGAAGCGGACGCCGGACGACCTTCGCCTCTCGTCGGCAAGCAGGAGGGCGTCGACGAGTGCGACGTCCTCTCCACGGGCGCGCTGCGACGCGCGCACACGGTCGGGGTCCTCACGGAGCAGGCGAAGGTCAATCACGCGCCCAAGGCTACCGGTGCGGGGTGACCGCCCACGACTCACTATTCCGATGGCTACTTACGTACCGTTATGGGTGAATTGCGCACAGTGTCAATACAGGAGGTGCCTCTCCCTGGAACGAGGCATCCGATGGGCGCCGCCTTGACTCGAATCCCTTGCGGGAAACGGGACTTGGGCTTCGGTTGTCCACAGGGGTCCACGCCCCGGGCGAGAGTTATCCACAGGCTGTGTGCAAGATCTGTGGACTGCAGAATTGACCTCTCCGGACAGCTCGACCACACCATGAATCCCGCTGTAAACCCGCTCTGCCCTCACTTTCGAGTGGAAATGGGGCACCCCGAAGAGTTACGGAAGGGGAAACGGTGGACGAAGGGTGATCTGCCCGGTGATGGACGCATCAGGGGCCTGTAGAACGATATGTCGACTGACTCGCGCTTCGTTGTCGACTTGTCCCCAGGTCGAGAAGCGGGCCTGTGGATAACTTCTGTGGATAACGACAAGCAGCAGGTACGACCGGCCGGGCACGGGCTCGGAACCTGGTCTAGAAACGCCCGTCCTGGCAGCGCGCGACCCAGTCCGCCGCCCCCGCGAACTCCTCGTCGGAGGTCCCCAGCCGCGGCGGCTGCACGTCCCCCGGCTGCATGTCCGCGCGCGGGTAGGAGCCGAGGTAGCGCACCTGGAGGCAGATCCGCTTCAGGCCCATCAGGGCGTCGGCCACCCGGCGGTCGGAGATGTGGCCCTCGGCGTCGATGCAGAAGCAGTAGTTGCCGATGCCCGCGCCGGTGGGCCGGGACTGGAGCAGCATCAGGTTGATACCGCGGGTGGCGAACTCGCCGAGCAGGTCGCGCAGCCCGCCGGGGTGGTCGTCGCGCTGCCACAGCACGATCGAGGTCTTGTCCGCGCCGGTCGGCGCGGCGGGCCGGGCCGGACGGCCCACGAGCACGAACCGCGTCTGGGCGTTCTCCGCGTCGTGGATCCCGGTCTCCAGGGCCTCCAGGCCGTAGCGGGCGGCCGCGAACTCACCGGCGAAGGCCGCGTCGTACTGGCCCTCCTGGACCAGGCGGGCGGCGTCCGCGTTCGAGGCGGCTGACTCCCAGTGGGCGTCCGGGAGGTGCTTCTTCAGCCAGTTGCGCACCTGCGGCTGCGCGGCCGGGTGGGCGGAGACGGTCTTGACGTCCGACAGCTTCGTGCCCGGGCGGACCAGCAGCGCGAAGGTGATCGACAGCAGCACCTCGCGGTAGATCATCAGCGGCGCGCCGGCGACCAGCTCGTCGAGGGTGGTGGTGATGCCGCCCTCGACGGAGTTCTCGATCGGCACGAACGCGGCCTCGGCCTCGCCGCCGCGTACCGCGTCGAGCGCGGACTGGACGGACACGTACGGGATGAGCTCCCGGGTGGCGGCTTCGGGAAGCGTGCGCAGGGCGACTTCGGTGAAGGTGCCCTCAGGACCGAGATACGCGTAGCTCGCTGGCATGACCTCACCCTAATGGGCCCGCGGAAGCACTATCCCCCACAGGCCCACACACGGGTGAACTCTCACCCCTCCAGCAACTTCTGCCCCACGTACTCGCCCTCCGCAGCCCCGCCGGGCACTGCGAACAGCCCGCTCGACTCGTGGCGGATGAACTGTGACAGGGCATCGCCGCGGTCGAGCTTGCGCTGCACCGGCACGAAGCCGCGCAGGGGATCGGCCTGCCAGCAGACGAAGAGCAGACCCGCGTCGGGCACGCCGTCGGTGTCGATGCCGTCGTGGAAGGAGAACGGGCGGCGGAGCATGGCCGCGCCGCCGTTCTGGTCGGGCCGGGTGATGCGGGCGTGGGCGTTGATCGGGACCACCAGGTTGCCCTTGGCGTCCGTCTTCTCCAGGTCCATCGCCGTCGTCTCCGTGCCCCCGGACAGCGCCGCCCCGTCGGACTTGCGGCGCCCGATCACGTCCTCCTGCGCCCTGACGGAGAGCTGCTCCCAGTCGTCGAGGAGCATGCGGATCCGGCGTACGACGGCGTAGGAGCCATTGGCCATCCAGGCCGGCTCGCCCTTCTCGGGGACGAAGACGCGCTGGTCGAAGTCGGTCTCGTTCGGCTTCGGGTTGCGGGTGCCGTCGATCTGGCCCATGAGGTTGCGGGCCGTCATGGGGTGGGAAGTGGCGCCCGGTGAGCGGTTGAAGCCGTTCATCTGCCAGCGGACCTTGGCCGCCCGGCCCGCGTCCTTCTGGATCGCGCGCAGGGCGTGGAAGGCGACCAAGGCGTCATTGGCGCCGATCTGCACCCAGAGATCGCCGTTGCTGCGATTCTTGTCGAGGTGGTCGGAGGAGAACTCGGGCAGCGGGTCCAGGGCGGTGGGGCGCTGCTTATCCAGACCCGTCCGGGCGAAGAAGCTGTGGCCGAAGCCGAAGGTGATCGTCAGCGACGAGGGGCCGGCGTCGCGGGCCACGTCGGTGTCGGCGCGGCCGCCCGGCTCGCCCGCCATCAACCGCCCGGCCGTGTCCGACCAGCGGCGGAGCAGGGCGGCGGCCTCCTTGCGGCCGGCGCCCGCCGCCAGGTCGAAGGCCACGAGGTGGCCGCGTGCCTGGAGGCCGTCGGTGATGCCGGGCTGATGTTTCCCGTGAAACATCGCCCGGTCCGTGCCGAGCGAGGTGAGCGGAGCGGCTGCTTCGGAGGGTGCGGCGGCGTAGCCCACGGCGGCGCCCGCCGTGCCGAGGACGATCCCGGTGGCGCCTGCGGTGCCGAGCAGCCGCCGTCGTGAGATGCCCTCCTGGGCGGGGGCCGCTTCGCTCTCGCCCGTGGTGGCCTCGGGGGTGCGGGTCTTCGGAAGAGACTGGTCAGGCATGGTCATTCAGCCGATCTGCGCGTTCTTGGAGACGGTCACCTCGTCGATGTCGGAGGTCCGCACGGTCACGTCGACCTGCCAGTCCCCGGCCATGGGGATCTGCACTCCGTTCGCCGACCAGTGTCCGGTAGCGATGTGGTCGGGGACGACGGGCAGGGGCCCGAGGTCCTTGGATGTCAGGGTGAACTCGACCTTCACCTCGGGGATGTCGAAGGCCCGGCCGTTGGGCCGCTCCACGTAGACGTGCATCTCGTTGCCGCCCACGCGGGCGGGGTCGACGTCGATGGTGACGATGCCCTTGCCGTCCTCGCCGCCGGTGTCGAAGGGCATGTTCAGGGTCAGTGCCCCGGACGCGCCCGTGTCGGCGGAGGAGGATGCGGAGGCCGAGGTGGCCGCCTTGGCCTCCTGCTCGGTGCGTCCCGGCTCGGTCTGTGTCAGGACGGTGGTCACGGCGAGCAGCACGACCGCGATTCCGGCCTCGGTCAGCACGGAGCGGCGCAGCCCGAAGCGGTTCGGGTCCGCGTCCCGGATCCGCTTCTGCCGGGCCGTGTCCCGGGCGGCCTGCTGCCGGGCGAGCTGCGCGGCGCGTTCGGAGCCGGGGCGCTCGTCGGTGTCGAGTCCACTGTCGCCCTCGCCCTCGCCCTCGCCCTCGCCCTCTCCCTTCACGGGGGCTTCTCCGTCGCCGACGGCGGCGATGTCCGCGTCACCCGCGGTCTCCGCCCCCGCGCCGACCCGCTCCTTCTCCCGTACCGCAGGTGCCTCCACCGGCACCGTCTCCGCCAGCCGCCCCGTCCACCGGCGCGAGATCCACGCGACGCCGGCCAGGACGACCACGAGGGCGATCTTGGCCAGGAGAAGCTGGCCGTAACGGGTGTCGGTGAAGGCCGACCAGGAGCCGAGCTGACGCCAGGACTGGTACGTCCCGGTCGCGATCAGGGCGAGGACGCTGCCGAAGGCGACCTGAGAGAAGCGGCGTACGGCCGGTGCGTCGACGGGTGTGTCGGCGGGCGCGCGGTACAGGGCGACCAGCAGCGCGCCCAGTCCGCCGAGCCAGGCGGCGACGGCCAGCAGATGCAGCACGTCGACCGGCATGGCGATGCCCGCCTGGAGGCCGACCGAGGCGTGCTCGGACATCGCCCAGCTCGCCGCGAGCCCGGCCGCCACCACGATGCCGCCGATCGAGAGCCCGAAGGTCAGGTCCCGCTTCTCCTCGGCGTCTTCCCGCTTGTCGTAGGCACCGAAGAGCACGGCGATGAAGAGGGCCGCCGCGGCGAGCAGCAGCAGCCGGGACACCAGGGCCGCACCGCTCTTGGTCTGGAGGACCTGCCCGAGCAGGGACAGGTCGAAGATGTCGGAGACCTTCCCGGAGCCCGTGAAGGAGCCGCGTAGAAGCAGCAGGGCGAGGGTCGAGGCGGTGAGCGCGACCCATCCGGAGACGACGTACCGCTGCACCGGCCGCACCCCGGAACCGCGCCGCCAGCAGGCGAGCACGAAGGCGGCGCCGCCGGCCATCACGATGAACCCGGCGTACGACACGTACCGTCCGAAGCCGTACAGCCATCCCACGACCCCGTCGTCGGTCGACTGCTCGGAGACCGACACGGACGTCTTGGAGGGGGCGCCGATGGAGAAGGTGTAGGCGCCGGCGACGGGATGGCTGTCCGCCGAGACGACCTGGTAGGCCACCGTGTACGTGCCGTCGGGCAGGCCCGAGTGCAGGGGCACAGCGTACGTCGTGCCGCTGACGTTGGCCGGTTCGGCCGTGTCGACGCGCTTGCCCTCGGGGTCGAGTACGCGCAGCGAGTCGTCGGAGAGCGCGACCTGCTCGGAGAAGGTGAGCGTGATCCGGGCCGGTGCCTTGTCGACCACCGCCCCCTGCCCGGGGTCACTGCCGGTCACCGCGGCGTGCGCGGAGGCCGGGCCGGCTCCGGCGAGGAGTGCGCAGGCCGCGGCCAGGAGCAGCAGCACCAGTGTCCGGACGCGGGGGGCGATGGTCTGCGTCACAGGGGTCCCTCCCTCAGTGTCCGGTCTTCGGGGTGTAGGTCGCGGGCTTCACCGGCATCTCGACCTTCATTGGGCCGGAGTGGGCGAAGTGCAGTTCGACGGAGACCGTCTGACCTTCCTTCGGCTTGCTCTTCAGCTGCTCGAACATCAGGTGGTCGCCGCCGCTCTTCAGCTCCAGCCGGCCGCCCGCGGGGATCTTGAGGCTCTTGACCTCCTGCATTGCCCCGTCGACGGTCTCGTGCACGGTGACCTGCCCGGCGATGTCACTGGTGACCGAGGTCAGCTCGTCGGCGGCGCCGCCCTTGTTGGTGACGGTGAGGAAGCCGGCCGCCATGTCGTCGGAGACCGGCTGCGGCATGTACGCGGAGCCGGCGGACAGTTCCGCCTTCCCGGAGCCGCTGTCGCCGGAGTCGCCCGAGTCGCCGCAGCCCGCCAGGGCCAGCGCTCCGGCTATGACCAGGGCCGCCGGGCCGAGTCGCCGCCTCACGGGTTCTCCCCCTTGATGATCTTGGGGAGGTCCTTGGTGTAGTCGTCGACGGTGGCGTCCTCGCCGTAGAGCACATAGCCACGGTCGGTCTTCGGGGAGAACGCGATGACCTGGGTGCCGTGCTCGGAGACGAGCTTGCCGTTCTTGTCCTTGCGCGTCGGCTCGATGGAGATGCCGAGGGTGCGGGCGCCGGCCTGGATGGTCGCGAAGTCGCCGGTCAGGCCGACGAACCGGCTGTCGATGCCCTTGAGCCATTTACCGAGCTCGGCCGAGGTGTCGCGCTTGGGGTCGGTGGTGACGAACACCACGCGCAGTTCGTCCTGCTCGGCCTTGGGCAGCTGCTTCTTGGCGACGGCGATGTTGTTCATCGTCAGCGGGCAGACGTCGGGGCAGTGGGTGTAGCCGAAGTAGAGCAGCGTGGGCTTGCCCGCGGTCTCCTTGCGGAGGTCGTACTTCTTGCCCTGCGTGTCGGTGAGGACCAGGTCAGGCTTCTCGAACGGCTTGTCGAGGACGGTGGCGGCCTTGTCGGCGCCGGCCTCCTCCGACACCACAGCGACGGGCTTGTTGCTGTCGTCGCCGCTGCCGCAGGCGGTGAGGGTCAGGGAGGCGGCGGCCAGGAGTACGGCCGCGGCGAAGGTCTTGGTGCGCATAGAAAAATGTCCCAGTTGTCGGTGACCCGGCGCGCACCGGGATGCCCCTGTACGAGGCGGGGATCCGGTGCGCGCCGTCAACGGAAGCAGCCTCAGGCGTTGGACCGCCGGCGCCCGGCGAGCACTCCGTAGGCGACGCCCGCGGCGCCGACCACGATGCCGACGATGCCCAGCACGCGGGCGGTGGTGTCGGTGCCGTCGGAGGAGGCGGAGTCGGAGGCGGCGGTGTCGGCGGAGGCCTTTTCGGCCGACGTGGCGTCGGAGTCCTCATCGGCCGCAGACCCGTGATGCCCGTCCGCGGAGGCCGCCGACAGCTCCAGCACCGGGGCCGGGTTGTCGGGCTCCTCCTTGCCCTCCTGCGGCACCTCGATCCAGCGGACGACCTCCTTGTTGGAGTACGTCTGCAGGGCCTTGAAGGCCAGCTGGTCGGTGTCCTCGGGCAGCTGGCCGACGGAGAGCGGGAACTTCTCGAAGTAGCCGGGCTCGATCCCCTTGCCGTCGGCAGTCCAGGTGACCTTGGAGACAGCCTCGGTGATCTTCTCGCCGTGCATCTCCAGCGGCTTGTCCAGCTTGGACTTGGTGACCTCGATCTTCCAGCCCGGCATGGGCTCCGGCATGACGGAGGCCAGCGGGTGGTCGGTGGGGAAGTTGACCTCGAGCTTGGTGGTGGAGGCGTCGTCGCGCTCGTTGGGGACCTTGAAGTCGATGACCGCGTAGCCGCCCTTGGCGGCCGTGCCCTCGGGCTGCACGCTGACGTGCGCGAAGGCGGGGGCGGACAGGGCGAGAACGGTGATACCGGCGGCGGCACCGGCCGCGACGATACGGGAAGCCTTCATGGAAGGAGCACTCCGCTGTGAGTCGGTCTGGATGAGGAAGGAGGGATGCGCGCCCACGCGCGTGCCGCACGACGGCAATCCCTCCTCCGCATCAGCGGAGTGGTCGTGGTCGCGTCGCGTCAGGCGGCGAGGGCGAGTGCGGCTGCGGAAGCCGGGGTGACCGGCGGACCGCGCCGGATCACCGAGTGCTGGAGCGCCATGGTGCGAGGCATCGGGGGCGCGGGCCGCGCGGTGTGCGCCGGCTGCGGATGGGCCTCCGGGGTTCCCGGGAGCCCGGCGCGCAGGGCGCGAACCAGTGCGAGAGCCGCCCGCAGGGAGCGAACGAGCGCCCCCTCGGCGACTCCCTGCGCCGACAGTTCGGTGAGCCGCAGCAGGGCCAGGTCGCCGTGGCGTAGCAGCCAGCCGGCGGCGAGGGCCGCGAGGACGTGGCCGAGCAGCATCGGCAGGGACGGCCACAGCGAGGCCGACGAGCCGGACACGGCGCCCGGGGCCAGATGCGTGTGCGTCCCCGGGGACGGCTGGACCCGGGCTTCGGTGAGGATCCTCTGCGCCTGCGCCGGGCTGATGGCCGCCGTCGTTGTGCCGCACACGAACCGCGCGGCCTGCTGGACCAGCGCGGCGTCGCTTCCGCCCGCAGGTACCGAGGCCGTGACGGCGGTCGTACCGTGCTGGCCGAGGCCGAACAGGGTGTGCAGCACCGTCTGGCCGAGCGCGAGCAGCGCCGTGATCCCTGCCAGCGAGCGCACGCGCCCGGCGAGCTGGGGCCCGCCTCGCCACCTTCGTACGGGACGGCACACCGCGGCACGGCGGCGGGCCC
>NZ_JBEXSH010000325.1:0-8987 GCF_040613555.1 Streptomyces sp. NPDC006265 | reverse complement strand
CGGCTGAACGGACCCGCCGCTCCCCCCGGGGCTACCACGGCACCTCGCCCTCGTCGTCGAAGAAGGCGCCGGTCGGGCCGTCGGCGGGCAGCGTCGCGAGCCGGATCGCGACCGCCGCGCCCTGCGCCGGGGTGCGTGTGCCGCGGAAACCGTTGAGGTCGGTCGCGCAGTAGCCGGGGCAGGCGGCGTTGACGAGGATGTCCGTGTCGCCGAGCTCCTTGGCGTACTGGACGGTGACGGCGTTGAGGAAGGTCTTGGACGGCGTGTAGGCGACGGCGATCGGGCCCGTGTCGCTGCCGGGAGTGGTCTGCCGCGTGAGTGAGCCGACGCCGCTGGACATGTTGACGATCCGCGGCGCCGGTGAACGGCGCAGCATCGGCAGCATCGCGTTGGTGACGCGGATGACCCCGATCACGTTGGTCTCCACGACCGTCCGTACCGTCGCCGGATCGACCGTGGTGGGCAGCTGCGGCACACTGCCGGTGATCCCGGCGTTGTTGACCAGCACGTCGAGGCGTCCGGCGGTGTCCTCGACCAGCCGGGCGGCCTCGGCCACGCTCGCGTCGTCGGTCACGTCGAGCGGCACGCCGAACGCCTCGACACCGGCGGCCCGCAGTTTCGCCACGGCACTCTCGCGCCGCTCACGGTCCCGGGCGCCGACCCCGACCCTCCAGCCGAGGGCGCCCAGACCGGCCGCGATCTCGTATCCAATGCCCTTGTTCGCGCCGGTCACCAGCGCGATCGTCTGTTCGCTCATGCCGTCGATCCTGCTCGGGCCCGGTGCCGGCCGGCCAACACCGATCGGGTGGACGGCGATACCGCACGGGTATCGATCCAGGTCGGAGCAGTACCATGACGGCGTGGAGACAAGGGAGTTGCGGTATTTCGTCGCCGTCGCCGAGGAGCTGCACTTCGGGAGGGCCGCGCAGCGCCTCGGGATCGCGCAGCCCCCGCTGTCGCGGGCGATCGGCCGGCTCGAACGGCGACTCCAGGCGACCTTGCTGGAGCGCAACAGCCGAGCGGTCGCCCTGACCGAGGCCGGAGCGGTGCTCCTGAGGGTGGCCCGGGCGGCGCTCGACGCGGTCGAGGCCGCCGAACGCCGCACCCGCCGCGCCGCGTTCGCCACGACCGGCCGGGCCGGGGTCGTCCTGGTCACGAAGGCCGGCGCGTCCGCCGAACTGCTGGCGAAACTCCTCGACGCCCACGCCGCCGAATCCGATGCGGTCACCGTCGATCTGCTCCTGTGCGGCATGGGCGAGCAGGGTCCGATGCTGCGCGACGGCCGGGCCGACGTGGCGCTGCTGCACCTGCCGTTCGACACCACGGCCGGCCTCGACACCGAAGAACTCTGCACGGAGGGCCAGGTCGCGCTGCTCCCGGCGGGGCACCCCCTCACCGGCCGGCCCCACCTCCGCACGGCCGAGGTCACCGGCCTGTCCGACCTGCCGATGCCCCGCTGGCCCGGCCCCGACGGCAGGTACCCGGACGGCCCCGGCCCCCAGGCCCGCGACCACGCGCAACTGCTCCAGCTGATCGCACTCGGCCGGGCCTGCTGGATCGCACCGGAGTCCTGCCGGACCCGGCTGCGCGAGGACGTCACCGCCGTGCCGGTCCTGGACGCGCCAACGGTCACGACGGTGATCGCCTGGCCACCGCACAGCCGGTCCCGGGACGTGGCGGCGCTGGTCCGGACGGCGGTGCGGGTGAGTTCGTAGCGGGTGCGGGTGCGTTCGCAGCAGGGAGGGCGCGACTGCGGAGGTCGGCCGGTGGCCCGCCCCGACGTGTGTCACCCAGTGGCCGCCGTGGAGGGCCGGGCGGCGCGGCCGGTGAGGTTCTCGGGTCACTCGACCGCCCCGTCTCCCGCCGCCTCCTCAGTGACGAGGTCTTCGACCGCCTGCGCGACTCCATCGTGCGGGGGGAACTCGTCCCCGGCGAGAAGGTCAGGGACGGTGAGCTCGCCGAGCGCCTCGGTCTCAGTCGCACCCCCGTGCGCGAGGCGCTCGCCCGGCTCGCCGACATCGGCCTGGTCGAAGCGAAGCCCGGCGTCTACACCCGCATCACCACCCTCAATCGCCGCGACGTCGAGAACACCCTCGCCGTCCTGCGCTCCCTCGACCAGCTCGCCGTGGAAGCGGCCGTCCCGGTCATGACCGAGCAGGACCTCGGGCGCATGCGCGCGGCCAACCGCGACTTCGAACGGGCCGTCGCGACCGACGACACCGACGCCGCGCTCGCGGCCGACGACCGCTTCCACGCCGTCCCCCTCACGGCCGCCGGCAACCCCGTGCTCAGCCGGATCGTCGAGCAGCTCCACCCGCAGATCCACCGCATCCTCCACCGCAAGTTCTCCACCCTGCTCGGCGGACGCAACACCATCGAGCACCACGACCGGCTCATCGAGGTCTGCGCCGGCGGCGACGCCCGCGCCGCCGCCGCTCTCTCCGGACGCCACTGGCTGGAACTCGGCGGGCACATCAACGAGCTGTTCGACACCGATCAGTTCGCGGAAGCGGCGACCGGATGAGGCACTCCGATAACATGTTCGACCGTGCGATGGTCCTGCCATCGCCGTCCCTCCCCCCAGCCATTCGGATGAATCGGCCAGAAGATTGACAGCCAGGGCATCGCAGGTGTTGGCGCGAATAAGCGGCATGTCGTCGTGGGGTGTGTGGCGCCACGGGCGCGCGATGCTGTGGATCGCGGCGGGTGTGGTGGCGTTCGGATTCCTCGTCGCGCTGGAGATCGCCGCACGCCGCTACGGCGAACCGGGACCGATCACCAACCAGGTGCAGGCCCTGCTCCTCGCCCCCAAGCCGGGGCCGCTGTACGGCGGTCTGGTGCTGATGATGGTGGTGCTGACCTGGCGGCAGCGGTTCATCGCGGCCGGCGCCGCGATCGGTGTCGACGCCGCCCTCCTGCCGGTGCGGTGGGCCGCCGGCGGCGAGATGAGCGACGGCGGGTTCTTCGGCACCGGTGCGTTGTGGGTGATGCTGGGCTTCGCGGTCGTTGCCGTGACACGCCGCACCGGCGATGAGCGCGTCCTGCTGCTGAAGGGCGTCGGGCTGGGCCTGTTGCTGGTGGCCGCCCGAAAGACCGGCGACACCTGGCTCCTCATCACGTCGAAGACCCGCCCGACGGTGCTCGACCAGTACGTGGCGATGGCCGATCACGCGCTGGGCAACCCCTCGTGGCTGGCGGGCCGGTTGGTCGAGGCCACGGACCCGGTCAGCTCCCACGTTCTCCAACTGGTCTACGGCCAGCTCGCGGTGGCCGCCGTCGTCGTCGCGTTCCACCAACTGCGCAACGTGGCGGCCGAACGCCGCTTCCCGCGCCATCACCTGGTGCGCACCTTCCTGGTGATCGGGCTGCTGGGGCCCGGCATCTACATGCTCTTCCCGGTGGTCGGACCGGTCTTCGCCTACGGCCCGGGCGCCTCCGGCACCGGTGGCGTGGAATGGGCGGCGGCCAACTTGTGGCCGCACACGCCGCTGCCGATCAGCACCCCCGCCCCGATGACGTACGACGGGATCACCCCCCGCAACTGCATGCCCAGCCTGCACACGGCGTGGGCTGTCGCGATCTTCATCCACACCCGCCGGGCGCCCCGGCCACTCCGGTTCGCGGGTACGTTCTGGCTGGTCGCCACCCTCGCCGCGACCCTCGGATTCGGCTACCACTACGGCGTCGACCTGGTCGCCGGCGTGGTGTTCGCGCTGACCATCGAGGCGGCGCTGCGCTCGTTCGCACGCGGCTGGGACCGGCAGGGCGTCCGGCTGCTCGTCCACGGCACCACGATCTTCGTCGCGCTCCTGGTGTCCTACCGCTACCTGCCGATGAGGATGGCCGGCCACCCGGAGGTGTTCGGGCCCCTTCTCATCCTGGCGATGACCTCGGTGATCCTCGGCTACGTACGGACCACCAGGCTGTGGGAATCGACGCTCGCGCCGGCCCGGCAACCGGAACCGCAGCCCGAACCGGTCTGAGCCGTGTCGCGCCGCCGAGGTCCCGGTCACGTCATGGAGGCCGCTCGGGCGACCGTCCTGTACCCCTGCCCGCCGGTCGCGCTCTTCGCTCGGCCACCGGACACGGCGGTACGCGGGTAAGGTGGCGCCCTTCGGACGGCGGGAGCCGGACGGAGTCCTCGAAGGCCGGGCACATGCATCTCACCGACCGTCCCGCACGGTGCCGCCTCGACGTGGCGCTGGAGAACCTCTCCGTCACCTTTCGCGGCATGACCGCGCATCCGGACGAGCACAACTGCGAGTGCCACCGGGGCAGCCCGGAGGAGCTCGCCCTGCTGAAGACGCGGACCTGGCACTGGAGCCGGACCTCCTGCGCCGGACCTGGCAGGCCATCGACTGGTCCGATCACGCCGCCGTGCCGCGCCGGATCCTGCCGCAGTTCGCCACGGTCCTGGTCGCCGGTCGCGCGGATCCGATGTTCGGACGACTCGAAGAGGCCGGGTACTCCCTGGCCCGAGGCCGCTGGCAGCAGTGGCCCGACGAACACGCCGGCCCGGTACGCGAGTTCCTCCATGCCTGGTGGGTGCAGAGCCTCACCGACCCGGACGCGGTCGTACCGGCGCACCAGGTCCTCGCGCTGTGTGCGGAGGCGTCCGGAACGCTGGAGCCCTGGCTCGCCGAATGGGAGAGGCAGACCGGGCGCCTCAGCGACCTGCGTCTGGCCGAGGCGGCGGCGGAATGGGAGTACGAACTCCTGGGAGACAGCCCACGCGCTGCGGATTGCCGGGGGCTCCGCAAGCGCACCGCCCCCTCCTGCCATGGAGCGTCGACTGGTACGAGAACGACGCGGAGGAGATGCGCGCCGACCTGGTCGCCTGGCTCCTCGGTCACGCAGCGGCGCGGCTCCGCGAGTCGGGCGCGTCAGCGGATCTGCGGCACCGGATACGGCTGCTCCCACCTACCGACGAGGCCCGCTGGACGGACCGGCACCGGCCCGGCCACCGCTACTGAGGGCCGCCGAGAAGCCGGCCGCGGTGGTGACTTCGCCTCATCGGCCTGTCCGGCGTGATCACCTCACTCGCGAGCACCGACGATGCCGACGCCGCGGCAGCCGGGGCGTCGGCCGGCGCGGACGTGGCCCGCCTGAGCAGGATCTCAGGGCGGACCCTATGCCCGACGGGGTCGATCCCCCTGCACCGGCGAAGAACCGGGCCGCGTTCGGAGGGACGCCTGGAGGTGGGGTCATGGGCGGCGCCGGAACTCGATGCAAGCCATAGTCCGGCGCCGCCGATCCGACGATGGCGAGCAGGAGGACCAGCAGCGGGGTCGATATGCAGAGGAGAAGGCCGAGCAGCGACCAGATGCTGTCCATCGAACACCTCTATCAGGTGATATACGCGGCATGGGCCCCTCAGGGTGGCACTCCCGCGGGGGGCGCACCAGGGCGTGCAACGCGCGTGCGGGATTGCGCGGCGTTTCGCCCGCGGGACGGCCTGGCAGGCGACCTACGCTCTGCCCGTGGGACGGACCGAGCAACGCGCCGAGGGAGCGGGACCGTTCACCACGCGCCTCACCTGGCACCCTCCGGACGGAAGTACCGCCGTATGGGAGTCACGGCCCGCCCGACGGCGCGGGACCATCGCCGTCCGGCCGCCCGGCTCACCCGCCACGCGGCACATCAGCGCCGGCGAGGTCGCACTCCGCCGCCAGCACAGGCTCAACATCACCGCCGCCACCGCCTTCATCATCGGCGGAGCCCTCTTCACGGCGGGCGCCGCTATCGCCCAGTTCGGCTCCGCCGACGCGACCACATGCGCCTCCGTCTACTTCGCCGGCGGCCTGTTCTTCACCACCGGGGGCTACGTCTCACTGCTCCAGGTCATCAACGCCCCCCGCCACGTGCCAGGTGGTGAGGGCCGGCTCGTCACCCACGGCTGGCACTGGTGGAGTTACGAGCCGGCGCGAGTGGACTGGCTGAGCGCGTTCGTCCTCTTCGCCGGCACCCTGGTGTTCGCAGGCGACCTGCTGGACTCCTTCCTCCAAGGGCTGAGCGTCCAGCAGATCAACCGGCTGATCTGGGCCCCGGACGTCATCGGTTGCGTGCTCTTCCTGGTCTCCGGGCACCTCGCGTTCGTCGAGATCTGCCACGGCCGCCTCTGCGTCCGCCGCCGCAGTCTCGGCTGGTGGATCGTCGCCGTGAACCAGCTCGGGTCCGTCCTCTTCATGCTCTCGGCCCTCGTCGCCTTCACCCGGCCCTCCACCGGCAGCCTGATCAACGCGGGCATCGCCGACTGGGCCACCCTGACCGGCGCCTCGTGCTTCTCCTTCGGCGGCCTCCTTCAGCTCTACGAGCACCCCTGACTCGGAACCCGGCCGACCGCGACGCCGCCGTGAGGTCGGGGATGTGGCGCCGAGGCCGGTCGCGCGCAGATGGGCGGTGAGGTGGTCGTGTCGGCAGGCGGTGACCTCCGAGGTGCGTCCCGGCCGGGCCGCGGAGACCCGGAGCAGCCGGCCACGATCGTCGGTGAGTGCGATCACGAGTAGTCCGTGGCATTTGCTCTTACCGGCGTAGTTCTTCAGGTTCGCGTCTCCGGTGCGGCGGCGGGTGCGGATCAGCGAGCCGTCCAGCAGTACGATGCCGCCATCCTTTCGGGCGATCTTCTTGAGTGCGCGGTCCAGGCGCGGGGCGCGGGCGGCGAGCAGGCCGACGACTTCCCGCACCCAGCGGGTGACGGTGGTGCGGTGGATGCCGTTGCCACCGGCCAGGTCGCCGGGCCGCTGGTCACAGCGCAGTACCGCAAGCACGATGCCGGCGATCTTCCCGGCGGGCAGCGCCCGCCACCGCGAGCCGGTCTTCTTCAGATGGCCGCGCACCAGGTCGGCGAGCCAGTTCCAGGTCGCGCTCGACAGCGGCAGGCGAGCGGTGTAGACAAGGCCGTCAGGGCCCTCCACGGTCTTGTTGTTGGTCTTCACACCAAACTCAACTGCCGCCGGAGGCCCGCCGGTTACGCCCGCCCGCTCTTCCAGTCCGGCGACTACAGGCGCACGGTGAACTTGCCGTCACCCCGCTTGTGCAGCCAGCCGCGATCGGCCAGCTTGGTCAACTTCCCGCGCAGCGGCTCCGGCTTGCCCCGCACCCCTCCTGCACACCGACGAGGGCCGTGTTTTGGCACCCCGCAGGATGTTTGCGATGAACGGCCAGATGCCGAATGAGTTCCTCGGCGCCCCGATTGTCAGCGGGCTTCGCTGAGCCGGGACGCACGCATGAGATCGAGTTGGTCGGCGCCGCGGGTTCCCGGGGCCGCTGTGTAGGTGACGATGCGCAGGTCGACTCCCGGCAAGGTCAGCACGTCGCAGTCCAGGGTGACGTCGCCAAGCTCGGGATGGCTGATCGTCTTCAGGTCCCCAGTCAGCTGCTCCATGCCCGCCACGGCCCACAGTTCACCGAAGAACGGCGAGGCCCTGCGCAACCCGTCCACGAGCGCGGCCAGCTCCGGGTCGGCCGGATAGCGGGCGACCGCTTCGCGCAGGTCCGCGACGATCGCCGTCTCGAACGCGTACTGTCCGGCCGCCGATGAGACGGGGTACAGGTGCCAGCGACCCTCTCCCGTGCCGAAGAGTGCGCGGGCGAGGTTGCGTTCGGCGGGCGCCAGGCCGGACGGGTCGCCGTGCAGAGCCGTCCACATGTCGTTCCACCACAGCAGGCTCCAGTCGGCGGCGAACACGCCGATCGGGAGGTCACCGAGGCGGGCGACGAGGCGGCGGATGCTCGGCGGCACGTGAGTGCCGACGGTGTGGTCGCGCGGGGCGAGCAGGCCGGCGGCGCGGAAGAGCTGGTCGCGTTCGGCCGGGGTGAGCCGCAGCGCGCGGGCGATGGCCGAGACCACCTGCGCGGAGGGATGGGTGGCCCTGCCCTGCTCCAGGCGCAGCACGTACTCGACGGAGAGGCCGGCGAGCTCGGCGAGTTCCTCGCGGCGCAGGCCAGGGGAGCGGCGGCGGGCCGACCGGGCGTAGCCGGCGTCGGCCGGGTCGAGGCGGTCGCGCCAGCCGCGCAGTAAGGCGCCGAAGCTCAGGTCGCTCACTCCTCCATGATGCCACCGGGCGTTTCCTGCACCACAGTCACCATCCTGGTGAGTGCAGCGCGCATGTAGCGGGCCCAGAGCGGCTTGAACGGCCCCGCGACGATCCAGCGGCGGCCTGGCAGCGGCCGGAAGTCGTATGTCCACCGGATCGACGTGCCGGTGCCATCGGGCAGGAACGACCACTCGCCGCGCACCCCGGAGATCAGCTTGGCCAGCACGTTGGTGAAGCCACTCAGCTCATAGGCGAACCCGTGCCCCTCCGCGATGTCGGTAAGCCGCTCGTCGGCCTTGGAGCCGTCAGTGAACCAGGTCTGGCGCGACGTCCCCGGCCGGTTCCAGGTGCCGGTCTGGTCGCGCACTTCCGCGACGCCGGGGAACGGTCCCCACGGCTTGAACACCTGGGCGAGGTCGATCGGCACGATGACCTGGTAGGTGTGCGCGGGGCTGGACGTTGTACGGGCGAAGACGGTGATCGGGACACTCGTTTTGGTCATGCCACGAGCATCGCGGTCAGCGCCTGCCCGAGGCAGACACCTGTCAGTACATACCCTCGCGGTCTCGTCGTGTTCGCCGTGTCAACGGCGCAGCGTCCGTCGTGTCGTCGCCGGAGCGCTGCTGGCTGAGAAAGTTTGGTGTGAGATGCCATCCCGAAGGTCCGCAACCGATTAACCGGGTCGGCCGCTGCTCTGGCAGCGACCCGACCAAGAGCTTCTGCTCCCGCAATGAACCTCCGCCATCTTGATTTCGGCTGGTCACGGCCGCTGGCGTGGTGGTGGGTGGGGCGGCTCGGGCTGGTGGTGGGGCAGTGTCCAGCATGTAGATCACCTGGCTAGTGCCGCGGCAGGCAGCGTTTGCCCGTTGAGGAGCGGCGTCCGGTGCGTGCTCTCGGCGTGCCGGCCGGAAGCCCTCGTACTGGACGTACTTGGGGTTTCGGCCGGTGCGG
>NZ_JBEXSH010000324.1:0-8989 GCF_040613555.1 Streptomyces sp. NPDC006265 | reverse complement strand
GTCGGGGCCGGTGATGAACATGTGCGAGGTCTGGTCGACCATGACCGTGAAGTCGGTGATGGCCGGCGAGTACACCGCGCCACCCGCGTAGCGGCCGAGCACGGTTTCGGCGTGGTGCTCTACCCCTCCCCCGAGGGCATCGGCCCCGCCCGCGATCCCTTCGCCTCCGCGCAGTCCGCGCTGGACGGCGTCATCGCCTCGTCCATGGCCGCGGACGCGCTGACCGCGATCCGCGGCGAGGCGCTCCCCCTGGTGATGCTGGACAGCGACCCGGCCGGGAGCCTGGGCGCGGCGACGGTGAACCTGGACATCGCCGACGGCGTCCGCCAGGCCGCGGAGCACCTGCTGTCCCTGGGCCACCGCCACTTCCTCCATCTGGCGGCGGACGTCCCCTCCTGGACCTTCGAGGTACGCGCCCGGGAGCTGGCGGCGAGGCTGGCGGAGGTACCGGGCACGTCCGTCCGCACGGCCCGCTCCCCGATCTCCATCGAGGGGGCGGTGACTGCCGCCGAAGCGGCGCTCGCGACTCCCGGCGCTCGCCCCACCGCCGTGATCTGCGACGACGACCAGCTCGCGGCCGGCACGTACAAGGCGGCCCGCCGTCTGGGGCTGCGCATCCCGGACGACCTGTCGGTCACGGGCGTCGACGACCTGGCCCTCGCCACGGCCATGGACCCGGAACTGACGACGGTCCACCTCAATGCCGAGCTCTTCGGGGAGCACGGCATGCGGGCCCTGCTGGCCGTCCTGGAGGACCGCGCCCCCGAGAGCGGGGACATCCCGGTCCAGCTGATCGTACGAGGCTCCACGGCACCACCACGTTGACCGAGCCGGCCGTTGCCGCTGGGGCCCGGGGGTCTGCGGCTGAGGCCCGGGGGTCCGCAACCCGGCGTAGCGGGGTGCCGCTCTCCTTGGGACGAGTGCCACCCCTGGCGGCACGCACACCCGCGGTGGGGGCGGCTCGCAGCCAGACGGGACGCGCGCCCGCAGCTGCGGCAGCCGCCGCGTGCATGCGGCGCGAAGCGAGTCGAGCCCGCACCCGCGTACGGCGAGAAGGGGCCGTGTCGGGGGGGGTGTCCGCCCGCAGCGGTTGGCGCGTCAACGAACAGTCAGTCGGTATCGGGGCCCATCGCGCCGTTCCGAGGACGGACACCACCCGGCGCGGCCCCGACCCACACCCAACGCGAAGGCGAAGCGAACGCGCCTCCGCACACGGCAACGCGCCCCGGCCACGGACCACGGCCGGAGCGCGTCACACCACGTCAGAACTACTCGGCGTCCTCCGACGCCCCCTCCTCGTCACCGCCGGCGGCCTCCGCACCGAGCAGCCGCGACAACTGCCGCCCGCTGATCCGCTTGAACTTCCGCTTCTGCGGTCGGGTGCGGTCCAGCACCGCCACCTCGAGCCGCTCCGCGGGGATCTCCCGCTCGCTGCCGTTGGTGTCACGGGACAGCGCCTGCACCGCCAGCTTCAGCGCCTCCGCCAGCGTCATACCCTCCTCGTGGCGCTGGTCCAGATAGCTGCTGATCTGCTCGGCGTTGCCGCCCACCGCGACCGAGCCGTGCTCGTCCACGATGGAACCATCGTGCGGCAGCCGGTAGATCTGGTCGCCCTCGGGCGTCTCCCCGACCTCGGCGACGACCAGCTCCACCTCGTACGGCTTCTCGGCGGCACTGGAGAAGATCGTGCCCAGCGTCTGCGCGTAGACGTTTGCCAGGCCCCGGGCCGTCACATCGTCCCGGTCGTAGGTGTAACCCCGCAGGTCGGCATAGCGCACGCCGCCGATCCGCAGGTTCTCGTACTCGTTGTACTTGCCGGCGGCCGCGAAGCCGATCCGGTCGTAGATCTCGCTGAACTTGTGCAGCGCACGGGACGGGTTCTCGCCGACGAACACGATGCCATCGGCAAACTGCAGCACGACCAGGCTGCGACCACGGGCGATGCCCTTCCGGGCGTACTCCGCCCGGTCGGCCATGGCCTGCTGGGGTGAGACATAGAACGGCGTCGACACCGGTTATCCGTCCCTCTCTTGAAGATTCCGTCGGTTCACTGGACCACCCTCACGAAGACGATTGCCGCTACAGCAGCGCGGCCCGCGGCCCGTCGGGCTGCTCCAGCCGCCGCTCGAGAATCGAACGCGCGATCTCGGACGCCTCGGTCTCGGTGAGCCGGCGGAAACCGTCGTCGGTGATCACGGTGACGATGGGATAGATCCGGCGGGCGACATCGGGACCACCGGTCGCCGAGTCGTCGTCTGCCGCGTCGTAGAGCGCCTGGACCACCAGCGTGGTGGCCTCGGCCTCGCTGAGGTCGTCCCGGAAGAGCTTCTTCATCGCACCGCGAGCGAAGATCGACCCGGAGCCGGTGGCCGCGTAGTGGTGCTCCTCGGAGCGGCCACCGGTGACGTCGTAGGAGAAGATCCGGCCCCTGTCGCGGTCCACGTCGAACCCGGCGAACAACGGCACCACGGCCAGGCCCTGCATGGCCATGCCGAGGTTGGAGCGGATCATCGTCGACAGCCGGTTCGCCTTGCCCTCGAGGGACAGCTGCGCGCCCTCGACCTTCTCGAAGTGCTCCAGCTCCAGCTGGAACAGCTTCACCATCTCCACGGCCAGGCCCGCCGTACCGGCGATACCCACCGCCGAGTACTCGTCGGCCGGGAAGACCTTCTCGATGTCCCGCTGCGCGATGACGTTGCCCATGGTGGCCCGCCGGTCACCCGCGAGGACCACACCGCCGGGGAACGTCACGGCGACGATCGTGGTCCCGTGCGGTGCCTCGATCACGCCCTGGGTGGGGGGCAGTTGCCGGTTGCCGGGAAGGATCTCCGGCTGGTGCTCGGACAGGAAGTCCATGAAGGAGGAGGACCCTGGCGTCAGGAAGGCAGCCGGTAGACGCCCGGTGCTACGAGTGTTGGCTTCCACGCGATTCCTTCCACGTAAGCGGCAGCCCGCCTTATGGCATCGGGCCGATCCTTGAACTGCCCCAGTGCTGCGTTGCAGCTGAAGCACAGTACGCCTCGGACCCTACCCGTCTTGTGGCAGTGATCCACATGCTCGGGCACGGCCGACAGACAAATACAACACACGCCTCCTTGAGAGGCGATGAAACCATCGCGCTCGGCTTCCGTGATGCCGTACTGGCGCTTCAGATGCCCCTGCCGGCTCTGCACCGCCCGGCATGCCTTGCACCGGGTCGACAGGCCATCGGAAGCGGTGGCGTTGCGGTGCCATTCGCTGTGAGGCTTGATCTCGCCACACGTGCGGCAGAGCTTGTGTCCGGCTGGAACCTCCACCCGCTCCCGGACCGGCTTCCCCATGGCCTCCCGGCGACGCCGGTAGTGCGCGGCGCTGTACTTCGCCACGCACTCCCGGCAGTGCACCTGGAGGCCGTCACGCCGATTCTTGTCGCGGGCAAACGCAGAAGGAGGCAAATCCCGAAGGCACTTCCTGCATTGCTTCGCGCTCGGCTCGCTGGCCGCTTCCATCCCCCGCCACCTTCAGATCAAAGGCTAGAGCGCGCCACTCGCCTTCACTGTCCGCCTTTTTGCACGAAGCTCCGCACGAAATCCTCGGCATTTTCCTCGAGTACGTCGTCGATCTCGTCCAGAACCGAGTCCACGTCGTCGCTCAGCTTCTCCTGACGCTCCTTGAGGTCCTCGGAACCCTGCGCGTCCTGCGCCTGCTCCTCGACCTCCTCGGTGGACCGGGTGGCCTTCTGCTGTCCGCCGCCGGTGTCCTTGGTCGCCATATCCCTCACCCCGCTCGGTTCGCCCGACACAGTTGCTCGGTCAAGATCAGACCCTACTCGCCGGGTCTGACAATGGCCCCGCAGTTGCTCCAACGTACGGGGGCCACCTCGATGATTCCCGGACCAGGGCTTTTCCACCCTGTCCGGCCGGTTCCCGACGAGTACCCGCTTCCAGCGGTCACCCGCCCGACAGGATCCTGACCAGGTCTTCCGCGGTGCGGCAGCGGTCCAGGAGCTCCTTGACGTGATTACGCGTTCCGCGAAGCGGTTCCAGGGTTGGGACACGCTGCAGCGAATCCCGGCCCGGCAGATCGAAGATCACCGAGTCCCAGGAGGCCGCCGCGACGTCGTCCGCGTACTGCTCCAGGCAGCGGCCGCGGAAGTACGCCCTGGTGTCCTCCGGCGGCACCGTACGGGCCCGCTCCACGTCCGCGTCGGTCAGCAGCCGCTTCATGCGCCCGCGGGCCACCAGACGGTTGTACAGGCCCTTCTCGGGCCGTACGTCGGCGTACTGGAGGTCGACCAGGTGCAGTCGCGCCGCGTCCCAGTCGAGGTTGTCCCGGCGCCGGTAGCCCTCCATGAGCTCCCGCTTGGCGACCCAGTCCAGCTCCCCGGCCAGACTCATCGGGTCATGCTCCAGGCGGGTGAGGGTGTCCTCCCAGCGGGACAGGACGTCCTTGGTCTGGTCGTCGGCGTCGGCCCCGAAGCGCTCCTCCACGTACTTGCGCGCCAGCTCGTAGTACTCCATCTGCAACTGGACCGCCGTGAGTGTGCGGCCGCTGCGGAGCGTGACCAGGCGCTTGAGCGAGGGGTCGTGCGAGACCTGGTGGAGCGTGCGGACGGGCTGGTCGACGGCCAGGTCGACGGCGATGAAACCGTCCTCGATCATCGACAGCACCAGCGCGGTCGTGCCCAGCTTGAGGTAGGTCGAGATCTCCGACAGGTTCGCGTCGCCGATGATCACATGCAGGCGCCGGTACTTCTCGGCGTCCGCGTGCGGCTCGTCGCGGGTGTTGATGATCGGGCGCTTGAGCGTCGTCTCGAGGCCGACCTCGACCTCGAAGTAGTCGGCCCGCTGGCTGAGCTGGAATCCGTGCTCGTGCCCGTCCTGGCCGATGCCGACGCGGCCGGCTCCGGCGAAGACCTGGCGGGAGACGAAGAACGGCGTCAGATGGCGCACGATGTCCGAGAAGGGGGTTTCCCGCTTCATCAGGTAGTTCTCGTGCGTGCCGTAGGACGCGCCCTTGTTGTCGGTGTTGTTCTTGTACAGGTGGATCGGCTGGGCACCGGGCAGCTGAGCGGCCCGTTCCGCGGCCTCTGCCATGATCCGCTCGCCGGCCTTGTCCCAGAGGACGGCGTCCCGGGGATTGGTCACCTCGGGTGAGCTGTACTCGGGGTGTGCGTGGTCGACGTAGAGCCGTGCACCGTTGGTGAGGATCACGTTGGCCAGGCCGATGTCCTCATCGGTGAGCTGGCTGGAGTCGGCGGCCTCGCGGGCGAGGTCGAAGCCTCGCGCGTCCCGCAGCGGGTTCTCCTCCTCGAAGTCCCAGCGGGCCCGGCGGGCCCGGTGCATCGCCGCCGCGTAGGCGTTCACGATCTGGGACGAGGTGAGCATGGCATTGGCGTTGGGGTGGCCGGGGACGGAGATCCCGTACTCCGTCTCGATGCCCATTACTCGCCGTACGGTCATGCGGCCCTCCTTGCCCGGCGGCACCCTCGGTCGTGGGCGCCACTCAGATACCGCTGGCGCTCGGTTGCGTGTGCGGTGCCCGTCCCCGCACTGCGCGACTTGGCGGTACGCAAGAGCCTAGAACGCCTTTGCGCTGGTGGGGAGATCATTTGCGTCATTGCGTTGCTCCAGCCGTGGCCTGAAAAACAGTCGGCTGCGGGTAACCGTCGAGGGCACCCGCAGCCGCCCTGCCTTTTACAGGTACTGACCGGTGTTCGCCACCGTGTCGATGGAGCGTCCGGTGTCCGCGCCCTGCTTTCCGGTGATGAGCGTACGGATGTACACGATCCGTTCGCCCTTCTTGCCGGAGATGCGGGCCCAGTCGTCCGGGTTGGTGGTGTTGGGCAGGTCCTCGTTCTCCTTGAACTCGTCCACGCAGGCCTGGAGGAGGTGGGAGACGCGGAGGCCCTTCTGGTTCTTCTCGAGGAAGTCCTTGATCGCCATCTTCTTGGCGCGGCCGACGATGTTCTCGATCATGGCGCCGGAGTTGAAGTCCTTGAAGTAGAGGACTTCCTTGTCACCGTTGGCGTAGGTGACCTCCAGGAAGCGGTTCTCCTCGGACTCGGTGTACATGTGTTCCACGGCCGTCTGGATCATGCTCTGGACGGTGGTGGCCTTGGAGCCGCTGTGCTCGGCGAGGTCGTCGCCGTGCAGCGGGAGGCGCTCGGTGAGGTACTTGCCGAAGATGTCCTTGGCCGCCTCGGCGTCCGGACGCTCGATCTTGATCTTCACGTCGAGCCGGCCGGGCCGCAGGATGGCGGGGTCGATCATGTCCTCACGGTTGGAGGCGCCGATCACGACCACGTTCTGCAGGCCCTCCACACCGTCGATCTCGGCGAGCAGCTGCGGGACGATGGTGTTCTCCACGTCCGAGCTGACACCGGAGCCACGGGTGCGGAAGAGCGACTCCATCTCGTCGAAGAAGACGATGACGGGGGTGCCCTCGCTGGCCTTCTCACGGGCCCGCTGGAAGACGAGGCGGATCTGCCGCTCCGTCTCACCGACGTACTTGTTCAGGAGCTCGGGGCCCTTGATGTTGAGGAAGAAGCTCTTGCCGGCGGCCTGGCCGGTCACCTCGGCGACCTTCTTGGCCAGCGAGTTGGCCACGGCCTTGGCGATGAGCGTCTTGCCGCATCCGGGGGGCCCGTACAGCAGGACACCCTTCGGCGGCCGCAGTTCGTGCTCCTTGAACAGGTCCGGGTAGAGGTAGGGGAGCTCGACGGCGTCCCGGATGGCCTCGATCTGGCCGCCGAGACCACCGATCTGCTCGTAGCCGATGTCGGGGACCTCTTCGAGGACGAGTTCCTCGACCTCGCTCTTCGGAACGATCTCGTAGACGTAGCCCGAGCGGGGTTCGAGCAGTAGGGCGTCACCGGGCCGGATGTTCACGTCCAGCAGCGGCTCGGCGAGCCGTACCACCCGCTCCTCGTCGGTGTGCCCGAGCACGAGGGCCCGCTCGCCGTCCTCGAGGATCTCCTTGAGGGTGACGATGTCACCGACACGCTCGTACTCCATGGCCTCGACCACGTTGAGCGCTTCGTTGAGCATTACTTCCTGGCCGCGCCGGAGCTCCTCGAGCTCGACGCTGGGGCTGACGTTCACCCTGAGCTTGCGGCCGCCGGTGAAGATGTCGGCGGTGCCGTCCTCGTTCGCCGTCAGGAAGACCCCGAAGCCGGCCGGCGGCTGCGCGAGCCGGTCGACTTCCTCCTTGAGGGCCACGATCTGGTCACGGGCCTCACGGAGCGTGTTGGCGAGTCGCTCGTTCTGCGCGGACACGCCGGCCAGATTGGTCTGCAGCTCGACGATCCGCTCTTCGAGAATCCTCGTGTGTCGCGGAGAGTCGGCGAGCTTACGTCGCAGGACGGCGATCTCCTGCTCAAGGTAGGCGATCTGCCCGGCCGGGTCGTCGGACCCGTGTCCCGGGCGGATGCCGCGGTTCATGTCGTCGTCGTGGGCTGCCACGGTCCTCACCTCCTCCAAGGGGAGCTGGACGCTTCCAGACCCTACCTGGGCGGGTGTCGATTGAAACCCCTAGATCACAAAGACGGTCGGGGTGTGTCCGATCTTCACCCTTGCGCTCTCCCTCACGCCAGGGGAATACCCAGCGAACATGATTGGAACCCAGCCGGAGGTAGGGTCGAACTGTTCAACACCCGCCAGAGCTGGCCGGATTCCCGATACGGCTCGGCGGAGAAACGGCAGGAGAGATGAGCGTGCAGCAGGTGGCCGGGATCGAAAGCGAGGAGCTGGAGGTCTGGATCGACCAGGACCTGTGTACCGGCGACGGCATCTGTGCCCAGTACGCGCCCGAGGTGTTCGAGCTGGACATCGACGGTCTGGCCTATGTGAAGAGTGGCGACGACGAGTTGCTCCAGGGCAAGGGCGCGACGACGCCCGTTCCGCTGCCGCTCCTCACGGACGTGATCGACTCCGCGAAGGAGTGTCCGGGCGACTGCATCCACGTGCGGCGCGTTTCGGACAGGGCCGAGGTCTACGGACCGGACGCAGAGTGACCACTTCTCTACGTTCCGTTATGACTGTCTGATATCTCACACGCGCCGTCGCATGCGCCTCACGCGCTGCGAGCTCCGGCCGGGGTCGAGCGGACGAAAGAGCCGTCGTGCCAACGCCATTTCGCGTCGCTCTTCTCGTCGGGGCAGCAACGCGGCACGTCGGGCGAGGAGTAGCCGAGGAGCGTGGCCGTGACGGCGCCGTCGCGAACGGCGAAGTCGCTGACGGTGGTGCCGTCCTTGGGGTCGAGCAGGGTGGCCACGACGCGGGGCTTGCCGCCGTCGGCGTCGCGCGTCAGGACGTACACGCCGTCCGGCGGGGTGCCCATCGGCGAGTCGCAGTGGACCACGACCACCGACTCGGGTCTGCCGTCGCCGTCGACGTCGCCGAAGGCCCGCTTCTTCACCACGGCCTTCACCGGGCCGCACTCGACCGGGAACGTCACCGAGGCCGGGTCGGGCGGAGTCAGGTGCGCCGGAGCGCTCTTGGTCTCGGGGGCCGCCGGCTGGGCCGCCGTCGCCGCGCCGGGCTGCAGGACCGAGGAGAAGGCCACGACGCCCGCGACGGCCGTCGCCGTGGCGAGCCAGTGGATGGGGCGGGTGTGGGTGTGGGCGAGCTCCGGGACGGCGGAAGACTGCACTAGGAGGGTCTCCTGAGGCTGTGCCGGTGGGGTGGCCAGCATGGTGCCACACGTCACACCGCGAGGGAACGGCGGGGTGTGCACGTCCTGCGCCGGGGAAGTCTGAAGGGTTTCGGTTCTGCCGCTGTGTCAGCGGGCCTGTGCGGGCCCGGCTCCTGCTGCGGCCCGGCGTGGCCGGCGCGGTCTGCGCAGCGAGTCAAGACGTCGGGTGAGGGTTCACCCGGGGCGGCAACGGAAAGGCGCCGTGGTGGAGTTCCCGTACGGACCGGTGTGGTGTAGCCGCCGACCAGCAGCGTTTCGCCGTCGCGGGACAGCCTCATCCGGGGCGGCTCCATGCGGTGGCCGGCCAGGATCTGGT
>NZ_JBEXSH010000323.1:0-8989 GCF_040613555.1 Streptomyces sp. NPDC006265 | reverse complement strand
GGATCGAAGGGGGCAGCCCCTGGGGGTGGGACGGGTAGGGGCGGCTGGGGCGAAATCGTTTTCCCGCCGCCCCCGGGGCACTACGCCAGGCCGGGTCCCCGGACCGGGATCGACGTGAACGTCGGCGCCGGCGCCGGGTCTTGGAAGAAGTCGTTGCCCTTGTCGTCGACGACGATGAACGCCGGGAAGTCCTCCACCTCGATCTTCCAGACGGCCTCCATGCCGAGCTCCTCGTACTCGACGACCTCGACCTTCTTGATGCAGTCCTGGGCGAGGCGGGCGGCCGGGCCGCCGATGGAGCCGAGGTAGAAACCGCCGTGGGTGTCGCACGCGGCCGTGACCTGCTTGCTGCGGTTGCCCTTGGCCAGCATCACCTTGGAGCCGCCCGCCGCCTGGAACTGCTCCACGTAGGAGTCCATCCGGCCGGCCGTGGTCGGGCCGAACGAGCCCGACGCATAACCCTCGGGCGTCTTGGCCGGACCGGCGTAGTACACCGGGTGGTCCTTCAGGTACTGAGGCATCTCCTCGCCCGCGTCCAGCCGCTCCTTGATCTTGGCGTGCGCGATGTCGCGGGCCACGACCAGTGGGCCGGTGAGGGACAGGCGGGTCTTCACCGGGTACTTGGTGAGCTCCGCGAGGATCGTGTCCATCGGCTGGTTCAGATCGATCCTGACGACGTCGGACGCCTCGTCGAGGTGCTCGTCCGTCGTCTCCGGCAGGAACCGCGCCGGGTCCGTCTCCAGCTGCTCCAGGAAGACGCCCTCGGCGGTGATCTTCGCGACGGCCTGGCGGTCGGCGGAGCAGGAGACGGCGATGGCGACCGGGCAGGACGCGCCGTGCCGCGGCAGGCGCACCACCCGCACGTCGTGGCAGAAGTACTTGCCGCCGAACTGCGCGCCGATGCCGATCCTCTGCGTCAGCTCGAAGACCTTCTCCTCCAGCTCCTTGTCCCGGAACCCGTGCCCGAGCTCGGAACCCTCGGCCGGGATCTCGTCCAGGTAGTGCGCGGAGGCGTACTTGGCGGTCTTCAGCGCGTACTCGGCGGACGTGCCGCCGACCACGATCGCCAGGTGGTAGGGCGGGCAGGCCGCCGTACCCAGCGAACGGATCTTCTCCTCCAGGAACTTCATCATGGAGGACTCGTTCAGGACGGCCTTCGTCTCCTGGTACAGGAACGACTTGTTGGCCGAGCCGCCGCCCTTCGCCATGAAGAGGAACTTGTAGGCGCCGCCGTCGGCCGCGTACAGCTCGATCTGCGCGGGGAGGTTGGAGCCGGTGTTCTTCTCGTCCCACATGGTGAGCGGGGCCATCTGCGAGTAGCGCAGGTTCAGGTTCTTGTACGCCTCGTAGATGCCGCGGCTCAGGGCCTCCTCGTCACGGCCCGCCGTCAGCACGTTCTGCCCGCGCTTGCCCATCACGATCGCCGTGCCCGTGTCCTGGCACATCGGCAGCACGCCCGCCGCCGCGATGTTCGCGTTCTTCAGCAGGTCCAGCGCCACGAACTTGTCGTTGCCCGACGCCTCGGGGTCGTCGATGATGCGGCGCAGCTGCGCGAGGTGGGCCGGGCGCAGGTAGTGCTGGATGTCGTGGACGGCCTCCTCGGCGAGCTTGCGCAGCGCCTCCGGCTCCACCTGGAGGAAGGTCCGCCCGTCCGGCCCCTCGACCGTGGAGACACCCTCGGAGGTCACCAGCCGGTACGGGGTGGTGTCCTCTCCCTGGGGGAGCAGATCGGTGTACGCGAACTCAGGCATCTCGCCCATTCCTCACTCGACAGACGCGGCCCGCCTCCGTTGGCGGGCGCCAACCAGCGTAGAACCTGGCGCTGACACCGGGCTTGTGAGGTAGGGCTCAGTTCGTCACACTCGGCCGCGATCCAGGGGTGTCGCGATCTATCGTGTTTCGGTACGCTGCTGCCGTGGACCTTCAGAAGCAGGACCTTCAGAAGCAGGAGCCCGCCGGCTCCGAGCTCCGCGCCTCAGACGCCGAGCGCGACCGCATCGCCGACATCCTGCACGACGCCCTGGCCGAGGGCCGCCTCACCGCGGACGAGCACGCCGAGCGCGTCGAGGGGGTGCTGCGCGCCAAGACCGTCGGCGAACTGGAGGTCTTCATACGGGATCTGCCCGCGGCCCACCGCCAGGGCCCCGGTCCCGTCCATGCCCCGGCCCCCCGGCGCCCCACGGCCGGCGCCATCCCGATGGACCCGGACGACAACGTGGTCGCGGTCTTCAGCAGCGCCGTCCGCAAGGGCCGCTGGCGTGCGGGCCGCCGGATCCACGCGTACGCGATCTTCGGCAGTGTCGAGATAGACCTCAGTGAGGCCCTTTTCGATCATCAGCAGGTCGTCGTCAAGTCGTTCGCCATCTTCGGCAGCGTCGACATCCGCGTCCCGGAGAACGTGTCGCTGCGCGGCATGGGCGGCGGGGTCCTCGGCAGCTTCGAGGTGGCCACCCTCGACTCGGGCGACCCGGAGGCCCCCATCGTCTACGTCGACGGCTGGGCCGTCCTCGGCAGCGTCGAGGCGCGGCCGAAGCGGGGCAAGGTCGTGGCGGACATCCTGGACCGGGTGCACCGCAAGGTCGACAGGAGTTTGCGCAAACACCTGGGGCATTGACAGTCGCGAATCCCCCGAATCCGGCGGTTCGGAACTCAGTGCATAGGCGCGCGTACAGCGGGTAGGCCTTGCTGCATCGTCTCTCGCTCGCGAAGCCGTCGTCAGGAGTAGACCGTGCTGCAACCGCCGCATTCGTCCGTGCAGGTAGCTGCCGTTCCGGCCCCGCGGGTGCCAGCGCGAGACAGGGACCAAGACGCCCCGTGGCACACCGAGGCGGTGTGCCGGCGTGACGAGGCCGGCCTGTTCTTCGCCCCCTCCAAGGAGCCGACCGCCGCGCGGCTGTCCCGGGAGGAAGCGGCGAAACGGGTCTGTGCCCGCTGCCCCGTGATGGTCGAGTGCCGCGAACACGCCCTGCTCCAGCCCGAGCCCTACGGCGTCTGGGGCGGCCTCACCGCCGCCGAGCGCCGCGTGGTCCTGGCCCGGCGCCGCCGCCGCGACATGGAGCTGAAGAAGACGGCCCGCCCGGCGAACCAGATAGCGGCGGCAGGCTGAGGGCCGAGCACCACGTAACGAGCACCACGTAACGAGCACCACGAAACGAGCACCACGAAACGAGCGCGACGAAAAGGGGCGTCCCCACCGCACCGGGGACGCCCTTTCGTGGTGCCGGCGCTCTGCTCGTCGTGCCGGCCCGCTTCGCCCCGGGGCTACTTGCCCTTGTCGAAGTCGATCGCGCTGTAGGCACGCAGCTTGCTCAGCCGGTGCTCGGAGGAGATCCGGCGGACCGTGCCCGACCGCGACCGCATCACGATCGAGTCGGTCGTGGCGGTCTCCGCCCGGTAGCGAACCCCTCGCAGCAGTTCCCCGTCGGTGATGCCCGTGGCCACGAAGAACACGTTCTCCCCGGTGACGAGGTCCTCGGTCGTCAGCACGCGGTCGAGGTCGTGACCCGCGTCGATCGCCCGCTGCCGCTCCTCGTCGTCCTTGGGCCACAGCTTGCCCTGGATCGTGCCGCCCAGGCACTTCACGGCGCAGGCCGAGATGATGCCCTCCGGCGTACCGCCGATGCCGAGCAGCAGGTCGACGCCCGTGCCCTCGCGCAGCGCCAGGATCGAGCCGGCCACGTCGCCGTCGGAGATGAGCCTGATGCGCGCCCCGGTTTCCCGGATCTCCTTGATGATGCCCTCGTGCCGCGGCCGGTCGAGGATCACCACCGTCACGTCCTCCGGCGCGGACCGCTTCGCCTTGGCGACCCGGCGGATGTTCACCGACACCGGGGCGTTGATGTCGACGAAGTCGGCCGCCTCGGGCCCGGTGACGAGCTTGTCCATGTAGAAGACGGCGGACGGGTCGAACATCGATCCGCGCTCGGCGGCGGCCAGCACCGCGATCGCGTTCGTCATGCCCTTCGCGGTCAGCGTGGTGCCGTCGATCGGGTCGACGGCGATGTCGCACTCGGGCCCGGTGCCGTCGCCCACGCGCTCCCCGTTGAACAGCATCGGGGCTTCGTCCTTCTCGCCCTCGCCGATGACGACGACGCCGTTCATCGAGACGGTGGAGACGAGGGTGCGCATGGCGCGCACCGCGGCACCGTCGGCGCCGTTCTTGTCACCCCGCCCGACCCAACGGCCCGCGGCCATCGCCGCGGCCTCGGTGACCCGGACGAGCTCCAGGGCGAGGTTGCGGTCGGGGGCTTCGGAGGGCACATCGAGTTCGGACGGCAAGTGATGATGCTCGGTCATCGGAGCGCACCTTTCTGTACGACGACGGCCGGATGAGGGTGTTGTCGCCCGACTCTATCTCCGAGTCGCCAAAATGAGCAGGGGACCCCACGGATGAGCGCAGCAGGGACCTGCGACGATAGGGGGCGTGGCAGGCAAGAACGGCAAGCAGAAGACGGCACGGGACATGATCCTCTCCATGGGAGTCATCGTCCTCGTCGCGGGCTTCGTGTACCTCTTCATCCCGCACGACGACAGCGCGCCCGACGTGAAGGCCGTCGACTACCGGGTCGAGCTGCTCACGGCACGCCGCGCGGCCTCCTACCCCGTGGCCGCCCCCCAGGGTCTGCCCGACGCATGGAAGGCCACCTCCGTCCGCTTCCGGGGCGACAAGTTCGACGCCTGGCACCTCGGCTTCCACGATCCCGAGGGGGAGTACGTGGCGGTCGAGCAGTCCACTCAGCGGCGCCCCGTCTTCCTCGACGAGGCGACCCAGGGCGCTCAGGAGACCGGGAAAACCGAGAAGATCGGCGACGGCACCTGGACACGTTACGAGGGCGGCCGGTACCACGCGCTGGTCCTCGAGGGCACCAAGGGCTCGACGACGGTCGTGACGGGCACCGCGTCGTTCGCCCAGCTGACGAAGATGGCCGAGGCGCTGCAGACGAAGTAGACGCACGACGAAGGCCCCGGCGGCGTGCCGGGGCCTTCGTCGTGTTCGTCGGTCAGACGGTCGTGACGATTTGGTCGAACTCCAGGCGCGGGGAGCGCGGGTACCAGGCGTCCGGGCCGGGGCGGCCGATGTTGACGACCATCAGCGGCGTGTGGTCGTCGTCCAGGAACTCCTTGCGGACGCCCTCGAAGTCGAAGGCGGTCATCGGGCCGGCGGCGAGACCGGCGGCACGGACACCGACGATGAAGTACGCGGCCTGGAGGGCGGCGTTCAGCGCGGCGGCGTTCTCGCGGACCGGGCGCTCGGCGAAGAAGATGTCCTTGATCTGCGGGGCGGCCGGGAACAGGTGCGGCAGCTCCTCGTGGAACTCGTTGTCCGCGGAGAGGATCGCCACCAGCGGGGCGCTCGCCGTCTTGGGCCGGTTGCCCTCGGCCATGTGCGCCACCAGGCGCTCACGGGCCTCGGGGGAGCGGACCAGGGTGATGCGCAGCGGGGTCTGGTTGAAGGCGGTCGGACCGTACTTGACCAGGTCGTAGATCGCCTGCACCTGCTCGTCGGTCACCGGCTCGTCGGTGAAGGTGTTGGCGGATCGGGCCTCGCGGAACAGCAGGTCCTGGGCGGCGGGGTCAAGAACGAGGGGCATGAAGGCACTTTCTCGCGACGGTCGGTCCGGAAGATCGGCTGGCGGTTTCGACCGTACGCCAATGAAGTTCAACGTTCAACTAGCGTGGGGGTGTCCTGTGTCACCCCGTACCGAACGGTCCCGGTTACTCCGCGTCCTCGCCCTCCGCGGCCTCCTCCGCCAGCGCCGCGTTCAACCGCGCCCGGGCCCCCTCCAGCCAGCGCCGGCACACCTTGGCCAGCTCCTCGCCGCGCTCCCAGAGCGCGAGGGACTCCTCCAGCGTCGTACCGCCCGCCTCCAGACGCCGGACGACCTCGATCAGCTCGTCCCGCGCCTGTTCGTACCCGAGCGCCTCGCCGGCACCCGGTGTCTCATCAACCTCGCTGGTCATCCACCCACCCTATGTGTCCACTCGTACGGAGAACTCACCCTCGGAGACCCGCGCGCGCAGGGCCTCACCGGCCTCCACCTCGCCGGGATCGCGGACCGCGTGCCCGTCCGCCTTCTGCAGCACGGCGTACCCGCGCTTCAGGGTCGCGGCGGGGGAGAGGGCCACCACGCGCGCGTGCGTGTGCGTAAGCTCCGAGTCGGCGCGGTCGAGCTGATGCCGCAGACAGCGCCGGCCCCGGTCGAGCAGGTCCGCGACCTGGTCGGCGCGCACGTCGATCATCCGGTGCGGATCCTCTATCGACGGCCGCGCGAGCGCGTGCGCCAGCCCGCGCTCCTCCCGCTCCACCAGTGCCGCCACACACCGCCGCGCCCGGTCCCGCAGCAGCCGCACCCGCTCGTACTCCTCGCCGACGTCCGGTACGACCTTCTTCGCGGCATCGGTCGGAGTGGAGGCGCGCAGGTCGGCGACCTGGTCCAGCAGCGGGTTGTCCGGCTCGTGCCCGATGGCGGACACCACGGGCGTACGGCACTGCGCGACCGTCCGGATCAGCTGCTCGTCGGAGAACGGCAGCAGGTCCTCCACGCTGCCGCCGCCCCGGGCGACGATGATCACGTCCACGTCGTCGATCGCGTCGAGCTCCTTCACGGCCTGCACGACCTGCGGCACGGCGTGCACCCCCTGCACGGCCACGTTGCGCACCTCGAAGCGGACGGCGGGCCAGCGGTGCCGGGCGTTCTCCAGGACGTCCCGCTCGGCGGCCGAGGCCCGTCCGCAGACCAGCCCGATCAGCTGCGGCAGGAACGGCAGCGGCTTCTTGCGCTCCGGCGCGAACAGGCCCTCCCGCGCGAGGGCCTTCTTCAGCTGCTCCAGACGCGCGAGCAGTTCACCGACCCCGACGGGCCGTATCTCGGCGGCCCGCAGCGACAGCTGCCCCCGCGGGGCGTACCACTCGGGCTTCGCGAGGACGACGACCCGGGCGCCCTCGCTCACCACGTCCGCGACGGCGTCGAACACCTGCCGGTAGCAGGTGACGCCGACGGAGATGTCGTACGACGGGTCCCGCAGCGTCAGGAACACCACGCCCGCGCCCGGCCGCCGCGACAACTGCGTGATCTGCCCCTCGACCCACACCGCCCCCAGCCGGTCGATCCAGCCCCCGATGAGCCGCGACACCTCGCCGACGGGCAGCGGTGCTTCCGGAGTCGTGTTCACAGCCATGCCGCGAGGGTAGTGGGCCGCACCGACAACCCGGCTCAGCCGCCCTGCGCACACCGGGCACCACCCGGACCGTCTGCGCGTAGCCGAACGCGGTGAGCGCCATGGCGATCGTCGCGACGACGTAGACCAGCACGACCGCGCGTGCGACTTGGCGTCCAGCGTGCCGAACACACCCACCGGGGCCATCGGCGCGATGAACAGCAGCCCGTAGACGACCAGGTCACAAAGCCGGGACTGCGCCGCAGCGCGGGCTCCCCCTCGGCCGTACGGGCCTGCGTGCCGGTCTCGGACATCGCGCCTGCGCTCCCGCCGTACGTCACTCGCGCCGCGCCATGTCAGTCTTCCCGGGGACTCCACACGCAGGCGATCTCTGACCCGCCGAACGCGGCCTTACGATGGGACGCATGTCTGCTTCGCCTGGCCGCCGTGTCCTGCTCGCCGCCCCCCGTGGCTACTGCGCGGGTGTGGACCGCGCCGTGATCGCCGTCGAGAAAGCCCTGGAGCAGTACGGCGCTCCGGTGTACGTCCGGCACGAGATCGTCCACAACAAGTACGTCGTGCAGACCCTGGAGAAGAAGGGCGCGATCTTCGTCGAGCGGACGGAGGAGGTCCCCCCGGGCAACATCGTGATGTTCTCGGCGCACGGGGTCGCGCCCGTCGTCCACGAGGAGGCCGAGCGCGGCCGCCTCGCCACCATCGACGCCACCTGCCCGCTCGTCACCAAGGTTCACAAGGAAGCCGTCCGCTTCGCGAACGAGGACTACGACATCCTCCTGATCGGCCACGAGGGCCACGAGGAGGTCATCGGCACCTCCGGCGAGGCCCCCGACCACATCCAGCTCGTCGACGGCCCGGGCGATGTGGCGAAGGTCGAGGTCCGCGACCCGTCCAAGGTCGTCTGGCTCTCCCAGACCACGCTGTCCGTCGACGAGACCATGGAGACCGTCGACGCCCTGAAGGGCAAGTTCCCGCAGCTCATCTCCCCGCCCAGCGACGACATCTGCTACGCCACGCAGAACCGCCAGCTGGCCGTGAAGCAGATGGGCGCCGAGTCGGAGCTGGTCATCGTCGTCGGCTCGCGCAACTCATCCAACTCCAAGCGGCTCGTCGAGGTCGCCAAGATCGCCGGTGCCCGCGAGGCCTATCTCGTGGACTTCGCCGACGAGATCGACGAGGCCTGGCTGGAGGGCGTGACGACGGTCGGCGTCACCTCGGGCGCCTCCGTCCCGGAGATCCTGGTCGAGCAGGTCCTGGAGTGGCTGTCCCAGCGTGGCTTCGAGGACGTCGAAATCGTCAAGGCGGCCGAGGAGTCCATCATGTTCTCCTTGCCCAAGGAGCTCCGCCGCGACCTGCGCGAGGAGGCCACGACCCTGGCCGTCGAGCGCGGCGGCGCCGGGACCGGTGAAACTTCCGGGGAGTGATCGCGGACAGGCCGGGCAGCAGCGCTGTCCGGCCTGTGACCGTCAGTCGTTCGTCGTAACGTAAGGCCATGCAGATCTTCGGAGTGGACATCGGCGGATCCGGGATCAAGGGTGCCCCGGTGGACCTGGACAAGGGCGATCTGGCTCAGGAGCGCCACAAGGTCCTCACCCCGTACCCGGCCACGCCCGACGCGGTGGCCGACGGCGTCAAGGAGGTCGTCGACCACTTCGGCTGGACGGGCCCGATCGGGGTCACCTTCCCGGGCGTGGTCACCGACGGAGCCACGATCCGCACGGCGGCGAACGTCGACGACAGCTGGATCGACACCGACGCCCGCGCGCTGCTCGGCGAGCGGCTGGGCGGACTGCCGGTGACGGTGGTCAACGAC
>NZ_JBEXSH010000322.1:0-9006 GCF_040613555.1 Streptomyces sp. NPDC006265 | reverse complement strand
GCCACCCCCCCCCCCCACCGGCCGGGGGCCGTGTAGGCCGCCCCCCGGACACGGGGCCGAGTCAGCCGACCGACAGACCGAGGTGTCCTGCATGGGTTCCCGCCGAGCCGCTCGCCCGTCCCGCTTCCGCGCCCGCCCCCGCAGTGGGCCGAAGACGCGCGGTCCCGCACTGGCCGTGGGGGTCGTCGCTGCGATAGCGGGCGTCGGGATCACCGTGGCCGTCGTCAGCGGCGAGGACGGCGACGCGTCGGACCGGGTGGTCGCGAACAGCACGGACAGGACGCCGGGCGCCGGGGACCCTTCCGGCAGTGCGGCGCCGCTCGCCTCTGCTTCGGCGAGCCCGAGCACCACGGCGAGCAGCTCGCCGAGCGCGAAGCCGAAGGGGAAGCGGAAGCAATCGGCGAGCCCCGCCCCCCGTGCACGGAAGACCACCGTCTCCGCGTCGAAGGCACCCGCGGGGACGACGGCGAAGAGCAGCGGCGGCGGGTCGGCGAGCGGTTCCGGCGGCACGCGGCCGGGCGGCACGGGATCGGCCTCCGGGCCGGGTTCCGAGTCCGGTGGCGGGACCGAGGCCCAGGTGCTCGCGCTGGTCAACAAGGAGCGGGCCGCGGCGGGCTGCTCGCCGGTCACGGCGAACGACCGGCTCACCCGGGCCGCCGACGACTACAGCGACGTCATGGCGAGCAGCGGCGTGATGTCCCACACCGGCCCCGACGGCTCGACGATGACGACCCGGGTCGAGGCCGCGGGGTACCTGTGGTCGACCCTGGGCGAGAACATAGCCCAGGGTCAGGGGGACGCAGCCTCGGTGATGAAGTCCTGGATGAACAGTCCCGGACACCGCGCGAACATACTCAACTGCTCCTTCAAGGAGCTGGGCGTGGGCGTCCACTTCGGCGACGGCGGCCCCTGGTGGACGCAGGACTTCGGCGCCGGTCGCTGACCCCGGTCACCGCCCCCCGCCGGCCCTGCCCGCGTCAGCCAGTACGAACGACACCCGCACCCGGGCGCCGCCCAATGGCGCCCGGGTGATGGTCAGTTCGCCGTCGGCCGCGCGGGACGCCCGGGCCACGATGTCCAGGCCCAGCCCCGTCGAACCTCCGACGCTCACACCGCGCGTGAGCGCTGCGTCGGGGTCCGCCACGCCCGGTCCCGCGTCGTCGACCGTGAGGAACACGTGACGATCCGCCCGCTGGACGCGCACGGCGAAGGCGGTGCCCTCCGGGGTGTGCCGGAAGACATTGCCGATCAGGGCATCGACGACGGCCGCGAGGTCGTCCTCGGGGAAGGCGACGGGCACCAATCGCGGCGTGAGGGAGCGCTCGTAGGGCCGTCCTTGCTTGGTGGCGAGGACCGACCAGAAGTCCAGACGCATGGCGACCACCTCGGCGACATCGCACGCCTTCGCCGCGCCGGCCGCCGCACGGGCCGACCGCGCCGACGCCAGCGGTGTACGGGCCGCGGCGATGATCGAGTCCAGTTCGCTCTCCAACTGGCCGGCCGCCTCCGCGACCCGCCGGGCGCTGGGCGTCGACCCCATCCGGTCGGCCTCCAGGTAGAGGGCGGTCAACGGGGTGCGCAGCCGGTGCGAGAGGTCGGCGACCAGCTCGCGTTCCACGGCGAGCAGGTCGAGGACGCGGTCGGCCATGGTGTTGAACGCCGCACCGGCCTCCTGCAGTTCGGGCGGGCCGTCAGGTTGGACACGCACGTCCAGGTCGCCGGAGCCGAGAGCCAGTGAGGCGCGCTTGAGACTGCGCGATGACCGGACGACTCGGGCGCCGAGCCGGTCGGCGACGAGTACCGAACCGCCGACCAGCCCCAGCGCGAGCAGCGCCATGACGCCCCAGGACGCGGCCACGCCCCGGGTGAGGTCTGCGGACGGCACGAAGGCTTCCACGACCGCGACCCGGTCGCCCTGCAGGACGACGGGCTGAAGGTAGACCCAGCCGCCGGCGGTGTCGACGGCCAGCGTCTCGCGCCCGCGCACGGCCCGGTCGAGTGCGTCCCGGGGCGCGTGCGGGGTGCCGACGAAGCCGCCGTCGGGCAGACGTACGACGAGCTGGTCGGAGGAACCGAGCTCGGCGACGGCCTGTTGCACGTCGGCGCGCCGGGTGGTGAGGGCGAGCACCGGAGACAGGGCGGACGCCTGCTGCTCGGCGGCCGTGGTGGCCCGATCCCGTACCTGTTCGCGCACGAGTAGGGCGAGGGGGATGAGGAAGGACAGAGCCACCATCGAGGTGACGGCCAGGGCGATCCCGGCGAGGGCACGTCTCATGGCGAGCTGACCAACTTGATGCCCAGGCCGCGAACCGTGCGCAGATAGCGGGGCTTTCGCGCCTTCTCGCCCATCTTGCGGCGGAGTGCGGAGAGGTGGACGTCGACCGTCTGGTCCTCGACGTACGGCTGCTGCCACACCTCGGCGAGTATGCGCTGCCGGGTGACGACCTGGTCTGCGTGGGCGGCGAGGTAGGCGAGCAGATCGAACTCTCGGCGGGTCAGGGGCAGTTCCCGGCCGGCCAGGTGCGCGGTGCGCGCGGTCGGGTCGATGCGCAGGTCTGCCACCTGCAGGACGGGCCGCCGGGCCGCAGTCACATCGGCGGGCACGGATCGGCGCAGCACGGCCGCGAGCCGGGCGGCGAGCTGGCCGCCGGAGAACGGCTTGACCAGGTAGTCGTCGGCCCCCGCGTTGAGCAGCCGGATGATCTCGCTCTCGTCGTCACGGGCGGTGGCGACCAGGACCGGCACGCGGGAAATGCCCCGGATCATGCGCAGCACGTCGAGGCCGTCGAGATCGGGCAGCCCCAAGTCCAGCACCACGATGTCCGGCGGGCTCTGGGTGATCTCGCGCAGCGCCTCGAAACCCTGGTGGGTGGTCCTGACCGCGTAGCCCTGCCCGGTCAAGACCTCGATCAGCGCGGCCCGGATGACGGGGTCGTCCTCGACGACAAGTACGGAGGCCATGAGCAGGCACGTTAGCCGGTCCGTCACTATGGTGTCGTGCCCCGCCTCCTGCGCTACCTGATCATATGGCTGGCCTGCACGGCAGCCAGTGTCACCGCTGTCATCCTCACGATTCACTTCGTGGTGGGGTCGACCCGGCCGACCGCGCCGGTCGCGCAGTCGGCGCCGAGTGAGCCCCTGAAGTCCCCGCGGCCCGGCCCCACCACCGCGAAGCCCTCCCCGAGTCCGTCGGCGAGCAGCCGCAGGCCCAGCCCGCCGCCCCGGAGCAGCGAGCCGGCGACCGATCCCAGCCCGACGCCCACGCCGACGCCCACCGGCCCCACCAGTACCCCGGGGGCGCCGACCGGCGCGGACGGCTCGGGGTGCCAGGAGGGCGGCGCCGGCGTCTACACGGTGTCGTCCGAGGGCGGCAAGGCCACCGTGCGGTTCGGCGACGACGCGGTGTGCCTGATCTCGGCGGTGCCGAACCGGGGGTTCACGGTGAGTACGAGCCGGACAGCGGCGCAGACGCTCACGGTGACGTTCTCGGCGAGCCGCCACCGGTCGGAGATCACCGCCACGATCCAGCCGCAGAGCCGGGCCGACGTCCGCGAGGTGTCGTGGTGACGCCCCCTTGAGCGACGTAGCCTGGTCGCCGGGCTCGTCCTGAAGAAGTGAGGACACCGGGCCTGCCCATCGCCCCCGGGCAGGGGTACGTCGCCTGCGACCGCTCCGGCTACCGGTACCGCATCGACCCCGGTCCGGCCATGTGCCCGGCCGTCGTCTGCTCTTCCAGGGCGGCGAAGGTGTCGCGGATCGCGTGATGCGGGGACACACCATGGCGTCCAGACCATCCGGCGTCAGGTCAGCGCACCCTTCCTCGCGGCTTCAAAGGAGTCGGCGGCAGCTCGGGGGCAGGCAGCGGAGCACCGTCGTATCCCTTCACCTCTCCGAATCTTGCCCCTTCCATCCAGTCCCACCGCGCCTGCTCGATCTCCCCCTGCGACCGTCCGATCCAGTTCCAGAACATGATCAGTTCCTCCTCGAACGGTTCACCGCCCAGGAGCATCAGGCCCGCGTCCGACTCGGCCCGCAGGGGGAGCTCGCTGCGGCCGCAGCCGAGGTAGAGCATGGAGCCGGGGAGGACGGGGACGCCGTCGACGTGGGCCTCGCCCGACATGGACAGCACGGCGTACTCGAAGTCCGGTTCCAGAGGGAGGCGTACGTCCGCGCCTCGGCTCAGGGCGAGGTCGGCGCCGACGATGGGGGTGTACGCCGTGCCGGGTGACGTCGCGCCGTCGAGGTCGCCGAGGATCAGCGTCGCCGTGACGCCGGGTGCCGTGACGACCGGCAGGTCGGCGTGGTGTTCGAAGCGCGGGTCGGTGTGGCGGTGCCCGTCGGGCAGCGCGACCCACAGCTGCGCGCCGTGCAGGAAGCGGGCGTGTGAGCGCGGGCTCTCCTCCGAGTGGCTGATGGCCCGGCCGGAGGTCATCAGGCCGAGTTCACGCGGGCGGATCGTCTGGAGGCTGCCCGTGGAGTCGCGGTGCAGCACCTCCCCCTCGTGCAGCCAGCTCACGGTCTGCAGACCCATGTGGGGATGCGGCGGCACCTGCATGCCGGGCTCGTCGGCGATGTCGTCGGGGCCGTAGTGGTCGACGAAGCACCATGCTCCGACCATGCGGCGGCCGAGATTGGGCAGCAGCCGGCGGACCTCGCTCGACTCGCCCAGCTTCACCCGGCGAGGGCTGAGGAGTTCACGCACCGGCTCCGCCACCACGAAGCCGCGGCCACCGCACAGGGAGGGGGCCGCCTCGCGCTCAAGATTGCTCATGGCGCACAACCTAGTCCGGCGCAGGGGCTTGCGTCAGCGTCACGTTCGGGCCGCGCCGTGAGCGTCCCGTCGGCCTCCCGTCGGCGTTCCCAAAATAGTAGCCATGTACATAGTAGCTATGTACTGTATTCAGCATGAGCAACGGTTCCGAGGGTGCGACGCCGGGCTTCCTGGTGTGGCGGCTGTCGATGAGGTGGCGGGTCGCGGTCGACCGTGCGGTGGCCCCGCTGGGACTCACCCACGCGCAGTACTCGCTGGTCGCGTCGCTGTACGGCATGCAGCGCTCCGGCGAACGGCCCAGCCAGCGCCGCCTCGCCGACCACACCGGACTCGAGCCGCTCTACGTGTCGAAGCTGGCCCGCGCACTGGAGTCCGCCGGTCACCTGGAGCGCGCCAGGGACCCCCGCGACCCGCGCGCGGTGCAGCTCGCCCTCACCGAGCAGGGCCGCGACGTCACCCGGCGGGCGGTCGAGGTCGTCCACGGGCTCCTCCAACAGTTCCTCGACCCGCTCGGCGGCCTCGGCAGTGCGCGTACCCGGGCCTTCATGGGCGAGTTGACGGCCCTGCTCGACGCGCCTCTTGATCCCTTCAGCGAGCACGAGACGGAGCAGTCATGAACACCAGCACTCCCCCGGTCGGCCCCCGCGACATCGCCCTGGCCCACTACGCCGGCCGCGCTCTCCTCGAACGTGTGCTGGCCCGGCACGGCGTCACCTTCCAGCAGTCCGTCACCCTCCGGCTCGCCGCCGTCGCCGACGGCCCGGTCGGGCGCGAGCAGCTCGTGGACGGTGTCACCGGCGCCCTGAAGATCGACGCGGCCGAGGTGCACCGCGTGCTCGATGAGCTGATCGCCGCGCAGTTGCTGACTCCGGACGGGTCGTCGGGAGTGCGGATCACGGACGCCGGGCGCGAGCTGTACGCCACCACCTCGAGCGAGACGGCACCCGTCACCGCCCGGATCTACGACGGCATCCCGGCGGAGGACCTGGCCGTGACGGGCCGGGTGCTGAGCCTCGTCACCGAGCGCGCCGGTGCCGAGCTGACGGCGCTGCGCCGATGAGCTCGACGAGGTAGTGGAATATCGAACCAACAGGTTCGGTTGTCGGCCTCGAAGGAGGCACGAGTGAACACCACCCAGGACACGACGTACTACGCCCAAGGAACTCCGGCCGAGCGCTGGGAGCGCGCGCAGCTGTTCTTCGACGCCAAGGACTACGCCGCCGCCGCGCGCGTCCTGGTCGGGCTCGTCGAGGAGGTGCCCGAGCAGACCGGGCCCCGGCTGCTCCTGGCACGCTCCTACTACCACTCGGCCCAACTGCGTCGCGCTGAGGCAGAGTTGCGGACGATCGTCGAGCGGGACCCCGTGGAGCACTACGCCCGGCTGATGCTCGGCCGCACCCTGCAGCGGCAGAGCCGGCACGAGGAGGCGGAGGCGCATCTGCGGATCGCCTCGGCGCTCGCGGGTGACTTCGAACAGCTCTGACCGCGCCGTACACGAGGGTGCCCGGCTCCCGGGGGAGCCGGGCACCCGTGTGCCTGAGGGGGCTGCTATCCGGCCGGTGTCCCGTACGACCGCCGCCCCCGCCGATAGGAGATCTCCCCCAGCAGGATATCGACGGCGAGGAAGGCCGCCAGCGGGATGCCGAACAGGGGCAGGAAATATCCGAGTACGGCGATGCCCGCCAGCAGCGGCACGGAGAGCTGCGGCGGGACCTGCTGCCAGGCGCCGCGCGGGATCGGACGGCCGAAGGCGGTGCCGCGGCCGCGCTGCCACCACATGCGGTAGCCCCACACGATCAGCAGGATCAGGGAGAGCGCCAGCAGCATCAGGGCGATCTGGTTGGCCAGGCCGAACAGGACGCCGGTGTGCAGGTCGATGCCCCACCGGGTGAGCTTCGCGAGGACCGGGTGGTCCGCGAACCGCAGGACATCGGTGACCTCGCCGCCGGCCGGGTCGATCGCGACGGCGTCCTGCTTGGAAGGCCAGCTGCGCTGCACCTGCTTCACGACGTACGCCGAGGTGGCGTCGGCGGGCGGCACGATCTCCACTGGATCGCCGAGCCCCTCGGCCCGCGCCGCCGCCAGGACCTTGTCCAGGCCCACGCCGTGTGCGGCCTCGCCCGCCTGCCCGGCGGCGGAGCCGTGGCCGGAGTGCTCACCGCCCGCGGCGGCCGACACCGACGGGGTGGCCTGGCCCAGCGAGGTCCGCAGCTCGGCGACGGTGGCCCCGGCATAGGCCGACCAGGTCAGACCGGTCGCCGAGAGGAAGAAGAACCCGGCCGCCGCCCATACGCCGACACTGCCGTGCAGTGCGAGGGTGCGGCGCCGCCCCTTCACCCCCCGCACCTTGCGCTGGGCGCGGCGGCGGGAGAACCACAGCGCCAGACCGCCCGCCGAGATGACCCACAGCCAGCTGGCCGCCAGCTCGCTGTACAGCCGCCCCGACTCCCCCAGGTGCAGGTCCCGGTGGAACTCGTCGATCCAGGTGCGCAGCGGCAGCGCACCGGTCGAGCCGTACTGTTCGAGCGAGCCGCGCACCGCGCCGGTGTACGGGTCGACGAACACGGCCAGCGCGTGGCCCTCGTCGACGCCCGGGACACCGGACAGCATCACCCTGGTCGTCGCGTCGGCCTCCGGTGAGGGGCGTACGGCCGAGACGGTGCCCTCGGGGTGTGCCTTGTGGGCGGCGGCCACCTGCTCGCTGATCGGCAGCTTCCGCTCGCCCACGGGGACGGTCAGTTCGTGGTCGTAGACGAGCTTCTCGGCCTGGAAGGACCCTGCGTACAGCAGGCCGGTGACGGCGGCGACGAGGAGGAACGGCGCCACCAGGACCCCGGCGTAGAAGTGCAGGCGGAAGATCAGTGGGCGCAGGGGTGCCCAGCTGTTCTTCGACGGCGCCGGGGCGGCTGGTCGCGGGGCCTCGTCCGTGGTGGTCGAGGGAGCGGTGGTCATCGGCAGGCTTCTCCGGGGGACGTTTTCAGGGCCGGTGCGGTGTGGGCGGTGGCCGTTGCGGTGCAGTAGTCGGGGCGGCGGGGCGTTCAGTTCCCGAAGAGCATGTGTGATGTGCGTCACGCGGGGGTGGGGGGTGCCGTGCCATCCTGGCGCGATGGGAACCTCGGACGATCACGCACCCCTGACCGAGCGGGTCGAGCAACTCCTCGACGGAGGTCTCCCGTTGGCCATGGTCGCGGCCGGCGACCCGGTGCTGCGGCAGGGCACCGAGCCGTACGACGGTCAGCTGGAGCCCGCGCTGCTGGCCCGGTTCGTCGAGGCCCTGCGGGTCACCATGCGCGCTGCGCCCGGGGTCGGTCTGGCGGCGCCGCAGGTCGGTGTGGAGCTCAGGATCGCGGTGATCGAGGATCCGGCGCCGGTGCCGGAGGAGGTGCGTCTCACGCGCGGGCGGGTGCCGCAGCCGTTCCGGGTGCTGGTCAATCCCGCCTACGAATCCGTCGGCGACCCGCGGGCCGCGTTCTTCGAGGGCTGCCTCAGCGTGCCGGGCTGGCAGGCGGTGGTGGTGCGGCACGCCGAGGTGCGGCTGACCGGGCAGGACGAGCACGGGCAGGCCCTGGACGAGGTGTTCGCGGGCTGGCCGGCACGGATCGTGCAGCACGAGACGGACCATCTCGACGGTGTCCTGTACCTGGACCGTGCCGAGTCGCGTTCACTGTCGTCCAACCAGGCGGTGGCGGAGCGCTGGGCCCAGCCGACACCGGAGGAGGCGGCGCGGGCACTCGGCTTCGAACTGCCGTAGCGCGCTGAGCCGCCCGGCCGAAAAGCCGGAGGCGCTCCCGGCGTCGTGCCCGTTACCGTGACCGCATGTCCACGCCCCGAATTTCCTAGCTGAGGACCCACTTCCACGCCACCCGTGTGCCCTCTTGCTTGTTCGGAGCGTTTCCTCATGATCACCGTTCGTGATGTCGACGTGCGCGCAGGTGCGCGTCTGCTGCTGTCCGGCGTCTCCTTCCACGTGTCCCCCGGCGACCGCATCGGCCTGGTCGGCCTCCCCCAAGCTCTCGGCTTCGCTCGAGCAGGGAGGTGCCCCCATCGGCGCCGGGAAGACGACCCTGTTGCACACCCTGGCGGGCGTCCTGCGGCCCGCCGCGGGCTCGGTCTCCCGCACGGCCGGCGTCGGGCATCTCCCCCAGGACTCCCGCGCCGCCGACCAGTCGGTCACCGTCACCGACCGGGAGGACCAGTGGGACGACGACTACCGGGAACTGGTGGTGCCGGGGCAC
>NZ_JBEXSH010000321.1:0-9022 GCF_040613555.1 Streptomyces sp. NPDC006265 | reverse complement strand
GGCGGGGCACCGCGCTGACGCTGCTGGGCCTGGGCGCGATCCTGGTGACGGCGTCCGGTCCGGCGCCGGACGATGCGCGGAGCGTCCCCGAGGCGCTGACCGTGGCCGGCGCCACCGCGGCCCTCATCGGGGTGCTGTCCCGGCCGGGCGCGCGCCCCGGGCTGCGGCACGCCTCCGCGTCGGGTCTGGCCTCCGGGGTCGCCTCGGCCCTCACGCAGACGGTGACGGTGGCCGCGACGGACCGGTCCGGTCCGGTGCTGAGTGTCCAGGTGGTCGCCGTGGCCCTGCTCGTGGCGGCCTTCGCGGCCGGCGGGCTGCTGCTGTCGCAGACGGCGTACCGGGGCGGCCTGGGCGGACCGCTCGCGATGGTGACGCTGGCCAACCCGCTGGCCGCCGCGGTGATCGGCCTGTCGCTGCTGGGCGAACGCCTCCAGGGCGGCGCGCCGGGTGTGCTGCTCGCGCTCGCCGGGGCGGGTCTGGCGTCCCGGGGCGTGGTGCTGCTCAGCCGGGCGGCGCCCGCGGCCGCTCCGGTGGACGACGACCACCCGGTGGCCGCCGTCCTGGCTCTGGCACCCGGCTCGGCGACGGCCGAACCGGCGCTGGTGCCCCGGTGGCACGATCCGGGGCACCTCACTTCCGCTACGCGGTGATGATCGCCGGGTCGCTGACCCCCGGCCGGCCGTTCTCGACGTGTCCCGCGAACCGCCGCAGGAACGCCTTGTCGCCCTCGGCGGTGACGGTCAGGTCGTACCAGCGGCGGCCGGCGGCGAGCTCCACCGTCCGGCACACCGTCGCACCCGGGCGGACGGTGACGGTCGAGGGCTTTCCGCCGTAGCCGTTGGAGAGTGTCAGGCGCGCCGTGCCGGAGCCCTTGTTGGTGAAGGTCAGTTCGATGTCGTCACCGGTGTGGCGGGCGGTGACCTCGCAGCCGACCGTCTTGTTCTGGCCCTTGAAGACGCGCACGAAGCCGTTCGGGCCGTGCACGGTCAGGTCGTAGGAGCCCCCGGAGTACGCCGAGTTCCAGGTGTCGGAGAGCGTCTTGCCGGCCTCGGTGGTGTACATCCAGGGGCCGTCGGCGCGGTTGCCGGAGGTGATGTGGAAGGCGGCACCGGCCTTCGCGCCGGAGGCGAAGGTGAGGGTGAGCTTCCCGGCCGCCGCGTCGACCGAGGCGTCCACGCGCGGGGCGTACTTCAGCGGCCGGGAGCGGCGCAGCCCGCGTTCCTGCCGGGGCATGCGCGGGTCGGCGGGCGGGAGCGGCCTGTAGTCGGGGTGGCGTTCGCGGTCCTGGGGCTCGTACGCGTCGGTGCCCGGCAGCGGGGCCGGGCGGACGTCCTTGCGGGAGAAGTCGAACGCGGCCGTCAGGTCACCACAGACAGCCCGGCGCCACGGCGAGATGTTGGTCTCGCGCACGCCGAAGCGGCGCTCCATGAACCGCAGGATCGAGGTGTGGTCGAGGGTCTCCGAGCAGACGTAGCCGCCCTTGCTCCACGGCGAGACGACCAGCATCGGAACCCGGGGGCCGAGGCCGTAGGGGCCGGCCGTGTTCTTGCCGTCGCCCGGAAAGAGGTCGAGGGAGACGTCGACGGTGGACAGGCCGCGGGAGGCGTCCTTGGGCGGCAGCGGCGGCACCACGTGGTCGAAGAAGCCGTCGTTCTCGTCGTAGGTGATGAACAGGGCCGTCCTGGACCAGACCTCCGGGTTGGAGGTGAGGGCGTCCAGGACCTGCGCGATGTACCAGGCGCCGTAGTTCGACGGCCAGTTGGAGTGCTCGGAGAAGGCCTCGGGGGCGGTGATCCAGGAGATCTGGGGCAGCGTGCCGGCCTTGACGTCCGCTTTCAGCCGGTCGAAGTAGCCCTCGCCGGCCTTGGCGTCGGTGCCGGTGCGGGCCTTGTCGTACCAGGGGTCGCCGGGCTTGGCGCCCCGGTACTTGTTGAAGTAGAGCAGCGAGTTGTCGCCGTAGTTGCCGCGGTAGGCGTCCTGGATCCAGCCCCAGGAGCCCTGGGCGTCGAGGCCGTCACCGATGTCCTGGTAGATCTTCCAGGAGACGCCGGCCCGTTCAAGGCGCTCCGGGTAGGTCGTCCAGCCGTAGCCGAGTTCGTCGTTGCCGAGGACCGGCCCGCCGCCGGTGCCGTCGTTGCCGGTGTATCCGGACCACATGTAGTAGCGGTTCGGGTCGGTGGAGCCGATGAACGAGCAGTGGTAGGCGTCGCAGACGGTGAAGGAGTCGGCGAGGGCGTAGTGGAACGGGATGTCCTCGCGGGTCAGGTACGCCATGGTGGTGGTGCCCTTGGCGGGCACCCAGCGGTCGTACTTGCCGCCGTCGTAGGCCTGGTGGCCGTCGGGCCAGGAGTGCGGGAGGCCCTCCAGGAACTGCATGCCGAGGTCGTCGCCGTCCGGGTGGAACGGCAGGATCTCCTTGCCGTCCTTCTCCTGGTGCCAGACCGGTTTGCCGTTGTCGAGGGTGACCGGGCGGGGGTCGCCGAAGCCGCGGACGCCTCTCAGGGTGCCGAAGTAGTGGTCGAAGGAACGGTTCTCCTGCATAAGGACGACGATGTGCTCGACGTCCTCGATCGACCCGGTGCGGTGGTTCGCCGGAAGGGCGGCGGCGCGCTGGATGCTGGCCGACAGCGCGCTGAAGGCCGTGGTGGCACCCGCGAGTTGGAGGAAGCGGCGCCGGTTGACTTCGGACATGAAGGACAGACCTCTCATCCTGATGTGCTGGATGGCCGGAGCATGACGGAATCTGCGCGGAAGGAGTGTTTCAGGGGCACCAAACGACAAGGAAGGGGCGCGTGACACTCGTGTGAAAGTCGCCGGTACGACAGGTGTGCCCGTGCGTTGCCAGGGGAGGGTCGGGGGGCGTGACAGAGACGAAGACGGTTTTCCCCCGACGAAACGGCCCGTTCGCCAGTTCCTCGCCGCCTCCGTGGGCAAGGCGGTCGAGTGGTACGACTGGTGCGCCTACACGTTTCTGGCCACCTGCATAGCCGCCCAGGTCTTCCCGAAGAGCGCGGACAACTCGCTGGTGCCGCTGCCGTCCACGTTCGCGGCGTTCGCGGTCGGCTTCTTCACGCGGCCGGTGGGCGGGCTGCTGATGGGCGCCGTCGCGGACCGGCACGGGCGGCGGGCCGCCCTCACGGTCACGATCCAACTCGTGACTCCTCCGCCCCGTAAACGGGGTGGCTTCTCGCTATGCCTGGTTGGCGTCGCGACGGGCCGGCCCGGCCCGTAGAACGTTGGTTGCTCCGACGACGTCAGCGTGTGCCCGGTGGCCGCACGAGAGGCAGCGGAACTTTTCCTGGGTGGGCCGGTTCTCCTTGGCGGTGTGCCCGCATTCGGGGCACGTGCGGGAGGTGTTGTGGGGGTCCACGGCCATCACTTCCCGCCCGGCGCTTTCAGCCTTTGCGTTCAGGATCGCGAGGAACACCCCCCAGCCGGCGTCAGCAATCGAACGGTTCAGCCCGGCCTTGCTCGCGGCCCCGTTCGGCAGGAAGCTGCCCGGCTGCTCGGGGTCGGGCTTCGGCGCGGGAGCCTTGCTCATGTTGCGGATCTTGAGGTCTTCGTGCGCGATGAAGTCGTGCTCCCGGACCAGACTGAGCGCGGTCTTGTGCGCGTGGTCGAGCCGCTGGCGGCGTACCTTGCCGTGGAGCTGGGCGACCTTGTCCACGGCGCGCTGGTGGTTGCGGGTGCGGTCCTTGGCCTTGCGGCGCGGGAAGCGGCTCAGTGCCTGCTGCGCGACTTCGAGCTTCGCGGCGGCCTTGCGTGCGTGGCACGGGTTGGCGACGTGTACACCGTTGGAGTCAGTGAGGAACGAGGCAATACCGAGGTCGATGCCGACTGCTGAGCCGGTCGCGGGCAGCGGCTTGGGCTGAGGCTGCACTCCTCCTCGATGAGGCGGAAGCCCATGGCCTCGATGACCGGGCTCGTCACGGAGGACTGGAAGAAGTCGGAACCCGGGAACGGCTCGAACTCCCCGTGCATGGCCGTGCGGCCACACGATCCGCTGACATGTCAGGATTCTCGATCTCGGGATTCCACTCGAGAATCTGGTCGAGTGTCACATGATGCATGGACGCAATCTTGATGAGGGTGTCACCGCCCTTGACCATATAGAACTGAGTTTTTCCATATGCCTAGATCAAGCGGATTCCCCATGATGAAAAAGTCGGGAATTCCGTTGCGCTTTCACTCTTTGATGCGGCAACCGCTTCCGCCTGACGGAAGGCCCGTTGCGGCTCCGGGACAGCCGCCCCGACGATGACGGCACGACCAGAGACGGGAGCCAGCGCCCATGCCTCACATGACCGCCTTCGCCAGGAACCAGTGGTACGTCGCCGCCTACAGTCACGAGGTCGGGCGGGAGTTGCTCGGCCGGACGATCCTCGGTGAGACGCTCGTGCTGTACCGGACCGAGGAGGACGGGACACCGGTCGTCCTGCACGACCGGTGCGTACACCGCCGTTATCCGCTGTCGGAGGCGCCGACGCGGCTGGACGGGGACCGGATCGTGTGCGGATACCACGGGTTCACGTACGACACGTCCGGTACGTGCGTGTACGTGCCCGGGCAGAAGCGGGTGCCGCGCACCGCCCGGGTCGCCTCCTACCCGGTCGTCGAGCAGGACTCGCTGATCTGGGTGTGGATCGGCGATCCGGCCCTCGCCGACCCGCAGGTCATCCCCCGGGCCCGGCACCTCGACTCCCCCGGCTGGGTCACCGTGCGCGGCATGGAACCCATCGACTGCGACTACGGGTTGCTCGTCGACAACCTCCTCGACCTGTCCCACGAGACGTATCTGCACGGCGGTTACATCGGCACCCCCGAGGTCGCCGAGACGCCGATCACCACCGAGGTCGACGAGGGCGCCGGGATCGTCCGGGTGAGCCGGCACATGGACAACGCCGAGTGCCCGCCGTTCTACGCCAGGTCGACCGGTATCGAGGGCCGGATCACACGCTGGCAGGACATCGAGTACCACGCCCCCTGTCTGTATCTGCTGCACAGCCGCATCGCCCCGGCCGGGGTGCTGCCCGAGGCGGACGGCAGCGACCCGAACGGCTTCCACACCGAGATCACGTACGCGATCACGCCGTCCGGCGACGGCACGGTGTACGACTTCTGGGCCGTGTCCCGGGACTGGGCGACGGACGACGCCGAGGTCACCGAGTTCCTGCGGGGCAACAACCACACCGTGGTGATGCAGGACGTCACCGCGCTCAACCTCCTGCAGAAGACGCTCGGCACCGAACGCACCGGCTACCAGGAGCTGAGCATCAACATCGACACCGGTGGGCTGGCCGCCCGCCGCATCCTCGCCCGGCTGGTGGAGCAGGGCGAGAAGCCCGTGGAGAAGGTCCGGTGACCGCCCCGACCGGCGAGATCTACCGCATCGCCTGGCTGCCGGGCAGCGACACCCTGCACGGCACCTGCCACTGCGGCCGTGAGCACACCGCGCAGGACCCGGTCGAGATGTGGGAGTGGATGCTCGCCCATCCGCAGGGGCACTCCGTCGACGAGCCGCGAGGAATCAGCTCATGAGTGTGTACGAAGCCGAACTCGTCGTCGGACGGAAGGAGTTCGCGGCCGAGGGCGTGCTCGCCCTGACCCTGCGCCATCCGCTGGGTGAGCCGCTTCCGGCCTGGGAGCCGGGCGCCCATGTGGACGTTCTGCTGGAGCCCGGTCTGGAGCGGCAGTACTCGCTGTGCGGCGATCCGGCGGACCGGTCGGCCTGGCGGATCGCGGTGCTGCGCGAGAGCGCCGGGCGGGGCGGTTCGGCCCACGTGCACGAGCAATTGGGCGAGGGGGCCAGGGTGCGGGTGCGCGGCCCCCGGAACAACTTCGCTCTGGAGCCCGCTCCCCGGTACCGCTTCGTCGCGGGCGGCATCGGCATCACGCCGGTCCTGCCGATGCTGGCGGCGGCCGAGGCGGCGGGCGCCGAGTGGACGCTGCTTTACGGCGGGCGCACCCGCGGCTCCATGGCGTTCGGCGAGGAACTGAGCCACTACGGGGACCGCGTGACGATCGCGCCCGAGGACGAGACGGGCCTGCTGGACCTGCCCTCCGTGCTGGACGACGTGCCCGAGGGCACGCTCGTCTACTGCTGTGGCCCGGGGCCGCTGCTGGACGCGGTCGAGGCCCGGTGCCCGTCCGGGATCCTGCGCGTCGAGCGGTTCCGGCCGAAGGAGCAGGAGACCGGTGGCAACACCGAGTTCGAGGTGGAGCTGGCGCGCAGCGGCAGGACGCTCACCGTCGCACCGGAGGTGTCCGTGCTCGACGCCGTGCGCGACGCCGGGGTCGAGGTGCTGTACTCCTGCACCGAGGGCACCTGCGGCACGTGTGAGACCGACGTCCTCGACGGCGAGCCGGACCACCGTGACTCGGTGCTGACGGAGGACGAGCGCGCGGCCGGCGAGACCATGCTGATCTGTGTGTCCCGCTGCCGCGGTAAGCGGCTCGTGCTGGACCTGTGAACCGGTCGCCCCGATCGCCGTCCCGGACCCGGACCGTCGGATGCCAGGACGGCGGTCGGTCTTGTGCGGTCAGGTCCTCACCGCGTCAGGGCAGGCGCGCCTCCACCTCGCTGAACGGGGTCGCCAGTCGGCCGGTGTTGGCGGTCACGTTCAGCCGCAGGTGGCGCCGGTACCAGTTCGGGCAGGGCCAGGGACAGCAGGGCCGGGGCGAGCCCTGCGGGTGCAGAGGGCGAGGTCGGCGGGTGCCGAGAGCGAGGTCGGCGGGCTTCGACCGGGGCGTGCTGGTCCACGGACCGGCGCAGGCCTGCGCTCCGCGTCCCGTGGGCACATCATGAAGGAGAAGCTGAGGACGGTGTGCGGCTCGCTGGGACGGAGGTAGCGGGTGAAGCGTTCGCTTCGCGGTGTTCGTCGCGGCCTTGTCCATGGCCTCGATGGGCCGGCGAACGATGGCGAGACGGGGATTCGGTGCGCTTCATCAGTGTGGAGTCGCCGTAGCCCAAGACGGAGATCCGCTACGGCGCGTCAAATCCCCTGCGCCGGGTGGCCCGTACGACGCCCTCTGCGAGCGGGTCGCCGGTGCGCGTACAGCCCGTGACGCCCGTCCCGAGCTAAGCCAGGACGGTGCCGAAGAGTCGGGCAGGGCGTCGCATCCAGGCCCCGGCCCGTAGTCGTCAGGGCGCGGCCCACAGACCCCGGACATGCCCGAGGTGCCGGGCCATCACGGCCCGTACGGCCTCCTCGTCCCGGGCGAGCAGCGTGTCGAGGATCTCCAGGTGCTCCTCGGCCGACGCCTCCAGCCGCCCCTGTTCCACCAGCACCGTCAGGCCGTAGAGCCGGGAGCGGCGTCTGAGGTCGCGTACGACGTCGACGAGATGGCCGTTGCCCGCGAGGGCCAGCAGGCCGAGGTGGAAGCGCAGGTCGGCCTCGACGTAGGCGATGAGGTCGCCGGTCGCGGCGGAGGTGACGATCTCCTGGGCGACCGGGCGGAGCGCTTCCAGGGCCACCGGGTCCGCGGTGCGGGCCAGCTCCGCCGTGGTGGGGATCTCGATCAGCGCCCGGATGTGCGTGTACTCGTCGAGCTGTTGCTCGGAGACGGCGGTGACCCGGAAGCCCTTGTTGGGCACGGTGTCGACCAGGCCCTCCTTGGCCAGGTCGAGCATGGCCTCGCGCACGGGCGTGGCGGAGACTCCGAAGCGGGCGGCGAGGCCCGGGGCCGAGTAGACCTCGCCGGGCCGCAGTTCGCCGGCGATCAGGGCGGCCCGCAGCGCGTCCGCGACCCGCTCCCGGTGGCTGGGCTTCCTGCTGCCCAGCACGGGCAGGGCGGGGGTGTGCTGCGGGGCCATGACGGTCGGGGTTCCTCTCGTGGTCTTGCTCGTGGTCTTGCTCGTGGCGGCTTACAGGACGAATCCGGCCGGGAACGGGTCCCCGGGGTCCAGCAGGTACTGGGCGGTGCCGGTGATCCAGGCGCGTCCGGTGAAGCTGGGCAGCACGGCCGGGCGTCCGGCGACCTCGGTCGTGCCGAGCAGTCTGCCGGTGAAGCGGGTGCCGATGAAGGACTCGTTCACGAACTCGGTGCGCAGCGGGAGTTCGCCGCGTGCGTGCAGCTGCGCCATGCGGGCGCTGGTGCCGGTGCCGCAGGGCGAGCGGTCGAACCAGCCGGGGTGGATGGCCATCGCGTGCCGGGAGTGGCGGGCGGTCGAGCCGGGGGCGGCCAGGTAGACGTGGTGGAGGCCGTGGATGGACGGGTCCTCCGGGTGGACGGGCGGGTCCTCGGCGTTGACTGCCGCCATCAGGGACAGGCCGGCCGCGAGGATCTCGTCCTTGCGTCCCCGGTCGAAGGGCAGGCCGAACTGCTCCAGCGGCAGGATGGCGTAGAAGTTGCCGCCGAAGGAGAGGTCGTACGTCACCGTCCGGCCGTCGGTGAGGGTGGCCTCGCGGTCGAGGCCGACGGCGAAGGAGGGCACGTTCTGCAGGGTGACCTCCTTGGCCGCCCCGTCCTCGACGGCCACCTCGGCGACGACCGGTCCGGCCGGGGTGTCGAGCCGGATGGTGGTGACCGGCTCGACCACCTCGACCATGCCCGTCTCGACCAGCACGGTCGCCACGCCGATGGTGCCGTGCCCGCACATCGGCAGGTAGCCGGAGACCTCGATGTAGACGACGCCCCAGTCGCAGTCCGGCCGGGTCGGCGGCTGGAGGATCGCGCCGCTCATGGCGGAGTGGCCGCGCGGCTCGTTCATCAGCAACTGCTTGACGTCGTCACGGTGTTCACGGAACCACAGCCGCCGTTCGTTCATGGTGGCGCCGGGGATGGTGCCGATGCCGCCGGTGATCACGCGGGTCGGCATGCCCTCGGTGTGCGAGTCGACGGCGTGCAGGACGAGTTTGCTGCGCATGTCGGTCCCCTGATTCTCGTGCGGGCTAGGGGGCTTCTGATGGATCTCCGCGGCGTCACGACGCCCGGCACGCACGCTCCTTGTCCCACGGAGATCCATCAGAAGCCCCCTGGGTGGTGTCCGCGAAGTCGCGCCTGGCACGCTCCCCCAAGCTCT
>NZ_JBEXSH010000320.1:0-9052 GCF_040613555.1 Streptomyces sp. NPDC006265 | reverse complement strand
CCACCGACTCGGGCGCACACCCCGGGCCGGGCGACCACCGGAGTCACTCCCCCAGACCCAGGCACCGAAGCCAGGCGGCACGCCAACCACTCGGCAGCGCCCAGGCACCGAAGCCAGGCAGACCACCACCGACTCGGGCGCACACCCCGGGCCGGGCGACCACCGGAGTCACTCCCCCAGACCCAGGCACCGAAGCCAGGCGGCACGCCAACCACTCGGCGGCGCGCAGCACCCCGGGCCGGGCCGGCCAGCCGCCGTTGGCTACGAGTGCCCCAGTTCCTCCGTGTCCGCGTCCGCCGTCGGTGTCACCGAGCCCGAGTCCGAGGACGGGCGCAGCGGGAACGGGTCGACCCGGGTCTCGTCGATGACCGGGGCGGCCGGCTGGGGCGGGCGGGGCATGACCGCGGCCTCGGAGTGGCCGCCGCAGCCGTAGGCGAGGGAGACCAGGCGGCCGTCGGCCGGGGAGAACTCGTTGGCGCAGGCGCCGAAGGCCTGGCCGAGGGAGCCGCCGATGGGGACGAGGAAGCCGCAGCTGACGCAGGCGGCGGGGGCCGACTGGGCCATGGGCGTCTTGGGGCCGAACGCCTCCTCCCAGCGGTCGGCCGCGGTGTGCAGGCCGTAGCGGGACAGGACGCGGGCCCGGCGCATGCCCAGTTCCTCGGCGACCGCCGGGATCGAACCGCGGACGGGGGCTCCGGCGAAGCCGGACGGGGGACCCGTGGTGAGGTCCGCGTCCTCCGCCTCCACCAGGTCGGCCATCTCGTGCGAGACGGGGACCTTCGGCGCCTGCTCGTCCTCACCCGAGTACCCCGGCTCCAGCCGCAGGTCCTCGGCGTCGGTGGGCAGCAGGTCGCCCGGCCCCATGTCGCCGGGACGCAGCCGCTCGCTCCACGGCACCCACTCGGGCGCCAGCACTGCGTCCGGGCCGGGCAGCAGCGCGGCCTCGTCCACCGTGACGATCTTCGCCCGGGACGCCCGGGCCACCGTCACGGCCCAGCGCCAGCCCCGGTAGCCGAGCTCCCGGCACTGGAAGAAGTGCGTGACGACCCGGTCCCCCTCGGAGACCAGCCCTACGTGCTCCCCGACGATTCCCGGCGCGGCGGCCTCCTCGGCTGCGGCGCGGGCGAGGTCGACGGCCTCGGCGCACAGACGGTCAGGGGTGCGGCTTCGCGTTGTCGCTGCGCTCACAGGTATCGCTTCTCTCCATACGCCGTCTCACGAGTGCGCCACTCCCAGCGCGGGGGCGGACGGAGCGGACCGGGGGACCGCGTCGACATCCTTCATCCATTTTGCGGGATGGCTGAGATACGCACGCTACCCTTCCGCCCCACTTCGCGTACACCGACGGTCCTGATGCACCGCCCACCGGACCCCGCGCCGCCACGCGGACAGTCACCCCACAGGCCCCATACAAGCGGTAATGGCACTACCCACAGCCTTATCGGGGCACTATGACGTCGTGGCAGCCGCGAAGACACCCCCGGGCGCCACCGGGACCGGTGGGTCGAAAGGGGTCAAGGGAAGCAGCCGACTGAACGGACCGGGCCGTCTGGGCGGCTCCTTCCGTGCGGTCGGCCGTGCCCTGCACTTCCCCGTGACCGGCACGGCCCGCGGCATCCGCAAGGCCACCCACGCGCACGGCGCCGGCGAGTCCGGCCTCGGCAAGCTGATCGAACTGCACGGCGTGAACGGCGCCGGCGACGTCATGATCACCGTCGCCCTGGCCTCCACGGTCTTCTTCTCCGTGCCCACCGACGAGGCCCGCGGCCGCGTCGCCCTGTACCTCGCCATCACCATGGCGCCCTTCACCCTCCTCGCGCCGGTCATCGGCCCGCTCCTCGACCGCCTCCCGCACGGCCGCCGTGCCGCGATGGCCGCCGCGATGCTGGCCCGGGCGCTGCTCGCGCTCATCCTGTCCGGCGCGGTCGTCAGCGGCGGCCTGGAGCTGTATCCGGCCGCGCTGGGCGTCCTGGTCTCGTCGAAGGCGTACGGCGTGGTCAGAAGCGCCGTCGTGCCCCGGCTGCTGCCACCGCGCTTCTCCCTGGTCAAGGCCAACTCGCGGGTCACCCTCGGCGGTCTCCTGGCCACCGGCATCGCCGCGCCCATCGGCGTCGGACTCCAGCAGATCGGGCCGCGCTGGCCCCTCTACGGCGCCTTCGTGCTGTTCGTGGCGGGGACGGTCCTGTCGTTCACGCTGCCGCCGAAGGTCGACTCCGCCAAGGGCGAGGACCGCGCCCTGCTGGCGGCGGACGAGCAGCACCTGCACGGGCCGCACCGGAAGCCCGTCAAGCGTCCCGGGCTGCGCACGGTCGGCCCGGCCGTCACCCACGCCCTGGCCGCCAACGCCGCCATCCGCTGTCTGACCGGGTTCCTGATCTTCTTCCTGGCGTTCCTGCTGCGCGAGCACCCGGTCTCCGGCCAGAGCGCCGCCGTGTCGCTGGGGATAGTGGGCGTGTCGGCGGGCGTGGGCAACGCGCTCGGTACGGCCGTCGGGGCGTGGCTGCGCTCCCGGGCGCCGGAGATCATCATCGTGACGGTCGTGGCGGGCGTGGCGGGCGCGGCGATCACGGCCGCGGTGTTCTTCGGCGCGGTCCTGGTGGCCGCTCTGGCCGCGATCGCCGGGTTCGCGCAGGCCCTGGCCAAGCTGTCGCTGGACGCGCTGATCCAGCGGGACGTGCCCGAGAGCGTCCGTACGTCGGCCTTCGCCCGCTCCGAGACGCTGCTGCAGATGTCCTGGGTGCTGGGCGGGGCGGTCGGCATCGCGGTGCCGCTCAACGGCACGGCCGGGCTGGCGGTGGGCGCCGCGATCGTCGGCGTCGGGTGGCTGACGACCGTGCGGGGGCTGATCGACTCGGCGCGGCGCGGGGGCTCGGGGCGGGCGCGTGTCGCGTAGGGCCCTTCTGATGGATCTCCGGGGGAGCCGTACCCCGCGTGGGCGGTGCGCCCCGCCCGCCCGATAGCCTTCGCCCATGAACACGTTGCAATCCGCTGTGCGACGCCGCCGCGCCGTCGCCGTCGCCGGTGTCGTTTCTGCCGGACTGCTCGTCCTGTCGGCCTGTGACAAGCCGACGCCGATGGCCACGGTCACCGTGGGCAGCGACTCGGTGAACTCCGAGGCCACCTGCGGCGGCGAGGGCGACGCCCTGAAACCGTCCGACCTCGCCGGGTGCCTGAAGGACAAGGGCATCAAGAGCATCTCCGTCGACCCCGACGAGACGGTGCGCTTCGGCGTCGACCCCGAGATCGCCGACAACGGCTGGACGATCCTGATGAACGGTCAGCCGCTGACCGACTCCAGCACGAAGACCTACCGCACGATTCCGGGCAGCGTGTTCTTCAACGCCCAGTACGGCGCGCAGGGCAACTCGACGCTGGTTTCCATCAAGGAAGGCGACAAGGACACCTCCGGGCTCTGGAACTTCAAGCTCAAGAAGGACGCCTGATCGCTGCCGCTGAGCTTGGCCGGGTTCTTGTGGCCACCGCTGTCTCCGTGGAGAGGGACGCGGTGGCTCAGGCCTTTCCCGACCACGGCGGCGTTGAGGTGATCGCCGTCGGTGTCGGGCCCGCGCTCGCCGCCGCCTCCACCGCCTCCGCCCTCACCGCCGCCGCCCTGAAGGGCACGCCCTACGGCCTCGTCGTCTCCGCCGGGATCGGGGGCGGGTTCCAGCCCGAGGCGCCCGTGGGGTCGCTGGTCGTCGCCGACGGGATCGTCGCGGCCGATCTGGGGGCCGAGACCGAGGACGGGTTCCTTCCGGTGACCGAGCTCGGATTCGGGACGGTCAGGCATGAGCCACCGGCGGATCTCGTCCGGCGGGTCGCCGAGACCACCGGAGCCCGGACCGGGGCCGTGCTCACCGTGTCCACCGTGACCGGGACGGCAGTCAGGGCCGCCGCACTGCGGGAGCGGCACCCCACCGCCCTCGCCGAGGCCATGGAGGGCTTCGGCGTCGCCGAGGCCGCCGCCGCGCAGGGGGTGCCCGTGCTGGAGATCCGGGCGATCTCCAATCCCGTCGGGCCGCGCGACCGCGCCGCATGGCGGATCGGCGACGCTCTGGCAGCCTTGACCGAGGGGTTCGGGAAGCTCGCGCCCGTACTGGAGAGTTGGAACCGGCATGACACCTGAGCTGCAGATCGCGTACTCGCCCTGCCCGAACGACACGTTCGTCTTCGACGCCCTCGCCCACGACCGGGTCCCCGGCGCCCCCGCCCTCGACGTGACCTTCGCCGACATCGACATCACCAACGGCATGGCCGAGCGCGGCGAGTTCGACGTGCTGAAGGTGTCGTACGCCGTGCTGCCCTACGTCCTCGACGAGTACGCCCTGCTGCCCTGCGGGGGCGCGCTGGGGCGGGGCTGCGGGCCGCTGGTGCTGACGCGGGAGGCCGATGTCGACCTCACGGGGCGGACCGTGGCGGTGCCCAGTGAGAAGTCGACCGCGTACCTGCTGTTCCGGCTGTGGGCCGCGGACACCGTGGCGGACGGGGTCGGCGAGATCGTCGTCATGCCGTTCCACGAGATCATGCCGGCCGTGCGGGACGGGAAGGTCGACGCGGGGCTCGTGATCCACGAGGCGCGCTTCACGTACCGCAGCTACGGGCTGCACAAGCTCGCCGACATGGGCGAGCACTGGGAGAACACCACGGGGCTGCCGATCCCGCTGGGCGCGATCATCGCCAAGCGGTCGCTGGGCGAGCAGAAGCTGCGGCTGCTGGCGGACTCCATCCGCACATCGGTGCGCGCCGCCTGGGACGATCCCGAGGCGTCCCGGCCGTACGTCATGGAGCACGCCCAGGAGATGGACCCGGCCGTCGCCGACCAGCACATCGGGCTGTACGTCAACGAGTTCACCGCGGACCTCGGCGAAGACGGTTACGCGGCCGTGCGCGGGCTGCTGACACGCGCGGCGGCCGAGGGACTCGTACCGCCCCTCGGCCCGGACGCGCTGCGCTTTCCCTGAGGCCTCACACGTCCAGTTGGTCGGCGACCGCGCGCAGCAGGCCGGCGATCTTCTTGCCGGCCGTCTTCTCGGGGTAGCGGCCGCGCTCCAGCATCGGCGTGATGTTCTCCAGGAGCGTCGTCAGGTCCTGGACGATGGAGGCCAGCTCGTCCGGCTTCTTACGGGTCGCGGCGGCGACGGAGGGGGTCGGGTCCAGGATCGTCAGGGACAGCGCCTGGTCGCCGCGCTGCCCGGCGACGACGCCGAACTCCACGCGCTGACCCGGCTTGAGCATCTCGACTCCGGCGGGGAGGACCGAGGAATGGACGAAGACGTCACCGCCGTCGTCGCGGGAGAGAAAGCCGAAGCCCTTCTCGCTGTTGAACCACTTGACCTTGCCGGTAGGCACGTCTGTCCTCGTCCTCGTACTCGTCGGAAAACTGCTTCTGGAAACGGCTCTTGATAGCACTGGGGCGGGTCGTACGGACCCGCCGGTACCCAGGCTAATGCTCTTGCAGCCGGTGACAAGACGTCACCCGGTTGTTCCTTCGCGCTGGGAACTACCCTGGTCGGGTGCGTGACAAAACCCAAACGAATTCCGCCGCTCCCGGTGACCGCCTGGTCCGTGCCGGAGCCGTCGTCTTCTTCATCGGCGCCCTGGCCACACTGGTCACGGTCGCCCCGCTGTTCCTCGGAACGACGCCCTTTCCGACGTACATGTTCGGATTGAGCATGCTCATGGCCGTCGGATTCCTGATGGCCGGTGCGGGAGTGCTGCGTTCCGTGGCGGCGGGCCGCCGTCAGGCGCGCGCAGGGCGGTAGTCCGAAAGCCACCGCGGGAATTCGGTCAGATCGGTGAGGACGACGTCCGCGCCCGCCGCGCGCAGTTCCTCTTCGGGGCACGGGCCGGTGGCCACGGCGACCGACAGCGCCCCGGCGGTCCGCGCGCCGCGGACGTCCCCGACGTGGTCGCCGACGTAGACGCCCGCGTCGTGCTCGCGCAGGGCCTGCGCCTTCTGCTCGGCCCACAGGTCGCCGATGACGGCGTCGGGCTCGATGCCGAGGTGGGCGAGGTGCAGTTTGGCGTTGGGCTCGTACTTGGCGGTGACGACTATCGCGCGTCCGCCGGCCTGCCGTACGGCCGCGATGGCCTCCCGGGCGCCGGTCATCGCCGGGGTCGCGGTGATGGCGATGGCCGGGTACATCTCCCGGTACAGGTCCGCCATGGCCGCGATCTCCGCCGCCGGGAACCAGTTGATCAGCTCCTCGGCCAGCGGCGGCCCGAGCCGCGTGACCGCCAGGTCGGCGTCGATGTACGTCCCCGTCCGCTCGGACAGCGCCTGGTAGCAGGCGCGGATGCCGGGCCGGGAGTCGATGAGGGTCATGTCGAGGTCGAAGCCGACGGTGAGCGCGGGCGGGATCATGAAGGCCATATGGGCCATTGTGCCCAGATGGTGTGAACGACAGGCGACCTCGTGCCGCGGCAGGCGACGTTTGCCCGTTGAGGAGCGGCGTCCGGTGCGTGCTCTCGGCGTGCCGGCCGGAAGCCCTCGTACTGGACGTACTCGGAGTTTCGGCCGGTGCGGCGAGTGGGGGTACCCCCCGCTCGAGCGGAGTCGAGAGCGCGGGGGAGCCTGCCGGGCGTCGTGACGGGGCGAACGTTGCCTGTCGCGGCAATAGTGCCGCGGCAGTGCCGCGGCACTAGCGCGAGCGCTGTGAACGCCACACCAGGAACAGGGCCGACGCCACCGCCGCGCCCCTGACCACCCACGGCCAGGTCTGCGCCACCGCGGCGTTCATGTGGCCCTCGGCGATCGGGGCGCCCCAGCGGCCGTTCATCCGGCCCCACATCCAGACCAGACCCCCCGCCACGGAGAGGCCCGGCAGGATGACGACGGCCCACTTCGTCTCGGCCTGGGTCAGGCGGCGGGACGCGTAGGCGATGAGCCAGCCGAGCAGGAGGACGAACCAGTTGCCGAGCGCGGCACCGGCGACGAGGAGACCCGCGGCGATCAGGAGGAGCGGGTTGCTCCAGTTCGCGGCGGGGAGGCGCGCGAGCCGGCGGCGGCCGCCCTTCTCGGTCACCTCGGCCCTCTCGACGACCGGGACCGTCTCCTCCGCGTCCGGCTTCTCCTTCTCCGCCGTCCGCGGCGCCGGGGGCTTCAGCAGGTCAGGCACCTCCACGCCGCCCACGAACCCCGGCACCTCGTCACCCACGCCGAAGGGGCCGCTGTCCACCCGCCACCAGTCCGGCTGGTGCGCGCTGTCGCCTAGCTCGTGCCCGGCGGCCAGGTGCGGCGGGGCCGGGCCGTCGGAGGGCGCGGGGTGCGGCGTCTCGGCGGGCCGCCCCGGCCGGGGACGCGGTACGACGCGCCGCATGACGCCCTTCGCCCGCTCCTCCGGCTCGACGTCGCGCTGTACGGGGACGGAGGCGGGGGCGGCGCTGCGCGGCTCACCGCCGGTACCGCCCGCCGCCGCGGTCACGATGTCGTCGGGGCTGCCCAGGCGGGACAAAATGCGGCGGACGGCGGCGGGCGAGTCCACGGTGGTCTTCGCGCGGCGCTTGTCGATCTCGTTGCGCAGGTCCGCGACCAGACGCATACGGGTGGCCGACGACAACTGCCGCTGTTGGGCCACGTCGCCGACGCGGCTCAGATACTCGTAAACGACCTGGTCGCTCTCAATCCCCACGAAGTCCCCTCCGGGGCGGGTGCGTTGCGTGACGCCGTCGCACGACGGTACCGCGAGTGCCCACCAAGCGGCCAAGACCCCGTCCCGCGTTCGGGGAGGGGCCCCGGCCGCGGCCTCGCACAGTCGGCCCGGCCGCCGGGGGCGACCCGCTACCGTGGACCGGATGAGCACCGAGGACAGGCCCCCGGCCCCCCGCTCCCTCGCGGAAGAGCTCCGCGCGCGGGGCGACGCTTCGCTGGGCGCGCTCCTGCGCAGCCGCCCGGATCTCATCACGCCCGTCCCCACCGACCTCACCCAGCTCGCGACCCGGGCCGGCACCCGTGCCTCGGTCGTGCGGGCGCTGGAGCGGCTGGACCGGTTCGCGCTCCAGACGGCGGAGGCACTGGCCGTGGCGGCGGACCCCGCGGCGTACGGCGAACTGCTCGGGCTCATGGCCGGGGACGACGCCGACCCGGCCGTCGTCGCCGCACTGCCGCACGCCCTGGACGGCTTGCGCGAGCAGGCCCTGGTGTGGGGCGACGTCGACCGGCTGCGGCTGGTGCGCACGGCGCGTGAGCTGCTGGCGCCCTCGCCGCAGCACCCCTCGCCGACCGGGCTCGGCCCGACGGTCCAGGAGGCCACCGCCGGGATGTCCCCGGGCCGGATCCAGGAGATCGTCACGGCCGCCGGACTCGCCTCGACGCACGACTCGGTCTCCGCGGTGACCGCCCTGGCCGGGCTGTTCACGGACCGGGCCCGGATGGCCGCGCTGCTCGCCGACGCCCCGGCCGACTCCCTCGACGTGCTGGAACGCCTGGTGTGGGGGCCGCCGTACGGGCAGGTCACGGCCGATCCGGCGCCCCGGCTGCGCTGGCTGCTGGACCGCGGACTGCTGCTGCCGACCGCGCCCGGGACGGTCGTCCTGCCGCGCGAGGTCGCCCTGCATCTGCGGCGAGGCCTGGCGCACCGGACGCCCGAGCCCGTGCCGCCGGTGGTCGAGACGGCGGCCGTTCACCGTCCACAGGTTGTGGACAGCGCCGCGGCCGGGCAGGCGTACACCGCGCTCGCCACCGTCGAGGAGCTGCTCAAGGACTGGGACGAGGGCGGGCCGGCGGTGCTGCGGGCCGGTGGGCTGAGCGTGCGCGACCTGAAGCGGAGCGCCGTCGCGCTCGACGTGCCCGAGCCGGTTGCCGCGTTCTGGGTGGAACTGGCGTACGCGGCGGGCCTGATCGCCTCGGACGGCGACGCCGACGAGCGGTACGCGGCGACCCCGGCGTACGACGAGTGGCTGGAGCTGCCCGCCGCCGAGCGCTGGTCGCTGCTGGTCACGGCGTGGCTCGCGGCGACCCGCACGGCCGGGCTGGTGGGCGGGCGGGACGGGAAGGACCGTACCTTGTCGACGCTCGGGCCGGGCCTGGACCGGTCGGCCGCGCCCGAGGTACGGC
>NZ_JBEXSH010000319.1:0-9053 GCF_040613555.1 Streptomyces sp. NPDC006265 | reverse complement strand
GACGGGTCGGACGCCTTGTCCTCCGAACCGCACGCCGTCAGCGCCACGGTGAGCCCCGCCGCGCCGACCGCCGCCACGACGGTGCGTCGGCTCGGTCCCGACATCGGCTGAACTGATTCGCTGGTCATGCTGACGTTCCTTCCGGGGATTCGTGATCTGCGGAGAGGTACGGCCCTTGCGGACCGGCTGTTCAGACCATGTCGAAATCCTGACCCGATCCCGGAAGGACACGGGTAAAGCGGAGCTGTCGGTTCGCTGTCGGGTTCCGGTCCGCCCCGCCGCGAGGCCGTCACCGAGGCCGCCGCGTGCGTCAGTAACCTGGGGCGATGCTCAAGGAAGTGATCGCGACCCGTTTCATCGCGCCGCTGCGCGAGGGCGGTTCGCTGCCCGGCCTGGTCGAGGCCGACGACCTCGGCACCTACGTCCTGAAGTTCACCGGTGCGGGACAGGGCCGCAAGACACTCGTCGCCGAGGTGGTCTGCGGGGAACTCGCCCGTCGGCTGGGGCTGCGGATGCCGCGCCTGGTCACCGTCGAACTCGACGCGGAGCTGGGCCTGGGTGAACCTGACGAGCAGGTGCAGAGCCTGCTCAGGTCCAGCGGCGGCACCAACCTCGGCATGGATTTCCTCTCGGGCGCGCTCGGCTTCGACCCGCTCGCGTTCCCGGTGAGCCCCGAGGAGGCCGGACGGGTCGTCTGGTTCGACGCTCTGGTCAACAACGTCGACCGGTCCTGGCGCAACCCCAACCTGCTGAGGTGGCGGGGCGAGCTGTGGCTCGTCGACCACGGCGCGACGATGATCTGGCACCACAACTGGCCCGGCGTCCAGGACTCCGCCGCCCGCCCCTACGACGCCTCCGACCACGCGCTGGCGTCCTTCGCGCCCGATGTCGCCGCCGCCGCGGTCGAGTTGGCCCCCCTCGTCACCGGGGAACTCCTCGCCGACGTCACCGCGCAGATCCCGGACGCCTGGCTCATGGACGAACCCGGCTTCGCCACTCCGGACGACCTCAGGCAGGCGTACGCGCGCCCGTTGCTGGCACGGGCCGCCGACATCCACGACCGCATCCAGGGGCTGAAGTGAACGACCGGCACATCATCAAGGGCGGGCCCCGGGACCGTCACGTCTACGAGTACGCCGTCCTGCGCGTCGTGCCGCGCGTCGAACGCGGCGAGTGCATCAACGCCGGCGTCCTCGTCTACTGCCGCGCCGCGTCCTACGTCGGTGCCCGCACCCACCTCGACGAGACCCGTCTGCTGGCCCTCGACCCTCTCGCCGACGTGGCCGGGGTCCGGGCCGCCCTGCGGGCGGCGGAGGGGCTGTGCACGGGCGGCCCGACGGCGGGCCAGGCGGCAGCCGACGACCCGGGCCGGCGCTTCCGCTGGCTCGTCGCCCCCCGCTCCACGATCGTCCAGCCCGGCCCGGTGCACACCGGCCTGACCACGGACCCGGCGGCGGAGACCGGACGGTTGCTGGACCTGCTGGTGAGGTGACCTGCCGGTGGGGTGACCTGCCAGGGGAGTGACGGCCCCCCGCTCGGCCGTCAACGCCGACGGCGCTTCACCACGCAACCGGCGGCGACGACGGCACCCGCCGCGAAGGCCAGACCGATGGCGAGGTCCCAGTCGCTCGGCCCCGAGGCCACCGCGCCCCCGAGCCCGCCTCGCACACCCTGGCCCGGAGCACTGGTGGGAGTGGCGGTGACGGGCACGGAGGGACTGACGGACGGGCTGACGGAAGGACCGGCGGAGGTGCTGGGCGACGTCGTGGGGTTGATGATCCCGCGGCGGGCCAGCGCCTCACACGCGATGCCGTCGTCGGGGCCCTGATCCTCGTCGAGCCTGTTGGGATCACTCGGATCGGCGTCGAAGACGGCCTGCGCCTCCTCCTGAAAGGAGAAGTCGCGGCAGTCCAGGTCCTGCCGGGCGTAGGCGGGGTCGGCCAGCGGCACGATCGCGGCGATCGCGAACAGTGTGCCGATGGCACCGGTGCGACGGCGCATGGAGCGCCTCCCTTCCGGTCACGGGTGGCTCGCGCTCCGACGCTAGGCGCCGGGAGATGCGGCGGCGCGTGGCCGTAGGCCGATCGGGTGTCCCTGAGGGCCCTGCCGGGCAGAGTGGGGCCGGGGTGATGGATCACATGCCGCGCTGGGCCGTTGACACCGCGTGCCAGGGCTTCTAGCGTCACACCCACTGAAGGTACTAAGCGGTCGCTCACCTGAGGAGTAGCAGTCATGTCCACCACTGAGCAGCGGGTTGCCGTCGTGACCGGTGCCGCGCGCGGCATCGGTGCCGCCACCGCCGTACGACTGGCCGCCGAGGGCCGCGCGGTCGCCGTGCTCGACCTCGACGAGGCGGCCTGCAAGGACACCGTCGAGAAGATCACCGCCGCGGGCGGCAAGGCCATCGCGGTCGGGTGCGACGTCTCGGACGAGGCGCAGGTCGAGGCGGCCGTCGCGCGGATCGCCGAGGAGCTCGGCGCGCCGACGATCCTGGTCAACAACGCGGGCGTGCTGCGCGACAACCTGCTGTTCAAGATGAGCGTCTCCGACTGGGACACCGTCATGAACGTGCACCTGCGCGGCGCCTTCCTGATGTCCAAGGCCTGCCAGAAGCACATGGTGGACGCGGGCTTCGGCCGGATCGTCAACCTGTCGTCGTCGTCCGCGCTCGGCAACCGCGGCCAGGTGAACTACTCGGCCGCCAAGGCGGGCCTGCAGGGCTTCACCAAGACCCTCGCCAAGGAGCTCGGCAAGTTCGGCGTCACCGCCAACTCCGTCGCCCCCGGCTTCATCGCGACCGAGATGACCAAGGCCACCGCCGACCGCGTCGGCATGGGCTTCGAGGACTTCAAGGCCGCCGCCGCCATCCAGATCCCGGTGGCCCGGGTCGGTGAGCCGGAGGACATCGCCAACGCCATCGCCTTCTTCACCGGCGAGGCGGCCGGATTCGTCTCCGGCCAGGTGCTGTACGTGGCCGGCGGACCGCTCGACTAGAGGACGAACAGACATGACTTCCGTGGAACTCTCCGGCAAGGTCGCCCTCGTCACGGGCGCCAGCCGCGGCATCGGCTACGGCGTGGCCGAGGCCCTCATCGCGCGCGGCGACCGCGTGTGCATCACCGGCCGCAACGAGGACGCCCTCAAGGAGGCCGTCGAGCAGCTCGGCGCCGACCGCGCGGTCTACGTGGCGGGCAAGGCGCACGACGAGGCCCACCAGGCCGTCGCCGTCGAGCGCACCATGGAGGCCTTCGGCCGCGTCGACTACCTGGTCAACAACGCGGGCACCAACCCCGTGTTCGGGCCGATCGCCGACCTCGACCTGAACGTCGCCCGCAAGGTCTTCGAGACCAACGTCGTCTCGGCGCTCGGCTTCGCCCAGCGGACCTGGCACGCCTGGCAGAAGGACAACGGCGGCGCGATCGTCAACATCGCCTCCGTCGCGGGCCTCTCGCCCTCGCCGTTCATCGGCGCGTACGGCGTCAGCAAGGCCGCGATGATCAATCTGACCGTGCAGCTCGCGCACGAGTTCGCGCCCAGGGTGCGGGTCAACGCGATCGCCCCGGCGGTGGTGAAGACCAAGTTCGCCCAGGCCCTGTACGAGGGCCGGGAGGAGGAGGCCGCGGCGGCCTACCCGCTGGGGCGGCTCGGCGTGCCTGCCGACATCGGGGGCGCTGCCGCGTTCCTGACCTCCGAGCAGTCCGAATGGGTCACCGGCCAGACGCTCGTGGTGGACGGCGGAATCTTCCTCAACGCCGGAACCGGCTGACGAGGACCGCGCACTCGGATCGGCACGGGCGCCCGTTGACACGAACGGCGCCCGTGTCGGCGTAAAAGCACCGCAAAGCACGATGACAACGTCGTCAAAGGTTTATCGATCAAGGGGTCAGGTACCGGGGAGGGTCAGCGGGCGCGGCACTGCGGTATGGTCTGCCGACCCTTGGTATGGCAGATCGAGGAGCGTGCGCGTGTTCAAGCGGAACCGGTGCCTGTGGCAGGTGGCGGCCATCGCGTCCATATCGTCCCTGCTCGCCGGATGCGGCGTGCTGTCGTCCGGCGCCTCGGAGGACGAAGGGCCGATCGTCGTGGGCACCACCAGCTCGCCCAGCACACTCGACCCCGCCGCGTCGTGGGACAGCTCCTGGGAGCTGTTCCGCAACGTCTACCAGACACTGCTGAGCTATCCGACGGGCGCGAGCACGCCCCAGCCGGACGCCGCCGAGAAGTGCGGCTTCAGCGACTCATCGAACCAGGTCTACCGCTGTGAGCTGCGCGAGGGCCTGAAGTTCTCCAACGGCGAGGCGCTCGACGCCCAGGCCGTGAAGTACTCGTTCGACCGGATCCGCAAGATCAACGTCAACGGTGGCCCCGCCGGTCTGCTGGGCAGCCTGGAGCGGGTCCAGGCGCCCAACGACCGTGAGGTGATCTTCCACCTCAACAAGCCGGACGCCACCTTCCCGTTCGTGCTGGCCACCCCCGCGATGTCGATCGTGTCCCCGAAGGCCTACCCGCGGAACAGCCTGCGCAAGGGCGGTGACGTGGTCGGGTCCGGGCCGTACACCCTCGACTCGTACTCCGAGGGCAAGGAAGCCGTCCTCGTCCGCAACGGCTCCTACAAGGGCTACGCGGAGCGCCGCAACAATGCGGTGACCGTCCGCTACTTCCAGGACTCCGCCACCATGGTGAAGGCCCTGCGGGACGAGAAGATCGACGTGACCTACCGCGGTCTGGCCGCGGGCGACGTCGTCGAGCTCCAGAGCAAGTCCTCCAACACCGAGGAGATCCAGCTCGTCGAGGGCACCGGCACCGACATCAACTACCTGGTGTTCAACCCGAAGGACTCCTGGGCGAACAAGAAGGCCGTGCGCCAGGCCGTCGCGCAGGTCGTCGACCGGGCGGCGATCGCCCACAAGGTCTACAAGGACACCGTCGACCCGCTGTACTCCATGGTCCCCAAGGGCCTCACCGGCCACACCACGGGCTTCTTCGACGACTACGGCAACCCCGATGTCGCCAAGGCCCGCAAGATCCTCACCGAGGCGGGCATCAACCAGCGCGTCCCGCTCACCTTCTGGTACACGAGCGACCGCTACGGCTCCGAGACCGCCGGGGAGTTCAAGGAGTTGAAGCGCCAGCTCGAGGCTTCCGGCCTGTTCTCGATCAGCCTGAAGAGCCGCCCCTGGAAGACCTACGTCGAGGGCTACCAGAAGGGCGAGTACCCGGTGTTCGGTCGTGGCTGGTTCCCCGACTTCCCGGACGCCGAGAACTTCATCGCGCCGTTCGTCGGCGACCAGAACGCCCTCGGCACGCCCTACCCGGCCCCCGAGATCACCGGCGATCTGCTGCCCCGCTCGCGCCGGGAGAGCGACCGCGCGAACGTGGTGAAGGAGTTCGAGGAGGCCCAGCAGATCCTCGTGGAGGACGCGCGGCTGCTGCCGCTGTGGCAGGGCCGGCAGTACGTGGCGGCGAGCCGGGACATCTCGGGCGCCGAGCGGGCCCTGGACCCGTCGACGATCATGATGTTGTGGGAGCTGCACCGCAAGACGGCCTGGTAGACGGGCCGGCTCCGGGCTTTCCCGGGCACGTTGTCAGTGGTCGCCGGTAGGTTCTGTGGCTGGAAGTGACCGCACATCGTGAGGACGTTGACGTGACCGACATCGCCATGCTGCCCGAGTCCTGGCGAGGGGTTCTGGGCGACGAGCTGGAGCAGCCCTGGTTCAAGGAGCTGACGGAGTTCGTCGAGGAGGAGCGGGCGAAGGGTCCCGTCTATCCGCCGCGCGAGGAGGTCTTCGCGGCGCTGGGCGCCACACCGTACGACCGGGTCAAGGTCCTGATCCTCGGCCAGGACCCCTACCACGGCGAAGGGCAGGGGCACGGGTTGTGCTTCTCGGTCCGGCCGGGTGTGCGGGTCCCGCCGTCCCTGCGCAACATCTACAAGGAGATGCACCAGGAACTGGGCACGCCGATCCCGGACAACGGCTATCTGATGCCGTGGGCCGAGCAGGGCGTCCTGCTGCTCAACGCGGTGCTCACGGTCCGCGCGGGCGAGGCCAACTCGCACAAGGGCCGCGGCTGGGAGAAGTTCACCGACGCCGTCATCCGGGCCGTGGCCGAGCGCCCCGATCCGGCGGTCTTCGTGCTGTGGGGCAACTACGCGCAGAAGAAGCTGCCCCTGATCGACGAGTCCCGGCACGTCGTGGTCAAGGGCGCGCATCCCTCGCCCCTGTCGGCGAAGAAGTTCTTCGGCTCGCGCCCCTTCACGCAGATCGACGAGGCGGTGGCGGCGCAGGGGCACACGCCGATCGACTGGACGATCCCGAACCTGGGCTGAGGCCTGTCGGCGGTACGGCCGTGCCGTGACGGGCCCGGTGCCGTCCGGAGCCGCCTGAGCCGGATCGCCCCCGCCTGCGGTTAGCGTCGGCAGCAACAGTCGGCGAGTGCGCGGAGGACGTCGTGGCGGAGCGGCAGGAGCAGACGGCGCCGGATGCCGTGCTGACGCGGATCGGGCAGGTCGTCATGCTGCACCACGCCGGGGACCGGGAGGAGGCACGGCACCGGCTCCTCGGCCTGTGGGCGGAGCTGGGCGAGCACGGCGACCCGCTGCAGCGCTGCACCCTCGCCCACTACCTGGCCGACACCCAGGACGACCCGGCGGACGAACTGGCCTGGGACCTGCGCGCGTTGACGGCTGCCGAGGAGGCCAGGCAGGAGGCCCTCGCGGTGACTGCGGTGGTCGCGCTCGCCCCCTCCTTGCACCTGAACCTGGCCGACGACTACATCAGGCTCGATCGCCGCGACGCCGCCCGCACGCACCTGCGGTGGGCCCGGGAAGCCGCCCACGCCCTCGCCGACGACAGCTACGGCGAGGGCGTGTGGGCGGCCATCGGACGGCTGGAGTCCCGGCTGGGCGAGGACGGCCCGGGGACGTGGACGCCGCCGCGGCAGCGGCCCTGAGGCGGTGCGGCGGGTCAACGCCCGTAGGTGTCGCGGCAGATCGTCACCTCCGGGCTGTCCGCCCGCCACTCCCCGTAGCGTTTGCCCAGCGCACACACGTCCGAGCTGTCCCGGACGCGCCTGCGGACGTCCTGTCGTACCGACTCCGACATGTCCGGAGCGCGGAGGTGCGACCGCTGGGGGCCGTGGGGGGCGGGCTCGGGGTGTTTCGGACGGGCGGGGCGCGGGCGGGCGTCGTGGTGACCGGGCTGTGACGTGCTGTGTTCCGGAGAGACCGCCGCGGGCGTCGGGGCCGGGCGGGACGCCGACGCGGCCGGCTTCGGACGGTGGGACGCCTCTTCGATGAGTTGCAGGGCTTCTCGGGCCGGGGCCTGCGCGATCTGTGTCTCCGCCTCGCCCTCCGGCTGAGGCGCCGACGGCCGGGACGGGGCCGTCGAGGGCGCCGGCGCGGAGGGATGCGGGACCGTCGTACAGCCGGAGAGGGCCGAGACCGCCACGGTCACCAGGAGCGTCGCTGTGGTCGTCGTTCGATGCACCCGCGCAACTCTGGTGCGTCCAACCCGCGGTGGGGCGACGGACAGGCGGAGGATGCCCCACACGGGTGATCTCGCTCCCCGTACGGAGGGCACCGGTGTGACAGGGGTGACGTCAGTCGCCGGTTGCGCCGTCGATACGCTCGCGGAGCAGGTCGGCATGGCCGTTGTGCCGCGCATACTCCTCGATCATGTGGGTGTAGAGCCACCGCAGGTTGAACCGCTCGCCGGTACGACGGTGCTTGCCCTCGGTGATGTCGTCCAGGCCGAAGCGGGCCGTGTTGCGCCGGGCGGTCTCGATCTCGGACTGCCAGGTGGCGTACGCCTCCTCCCACGTGTCTGACTCGGAGAGATGGAACTCGCCGTCCGGATCCTCCTCGGTGTAGTAGATCGGGCCGGCGTCCTCGGCCACGAGCACCTTGCGGAACCAGCCCCGCTCGACCTCCGCCATGTGCCGCACCAGTCCCATCAGGCTCAGCTCGGACGGCTCCACCGCGGCGGTGCGGAGCTGGGCGTCAGTCAGACCCTCGCACTTCCAGGCGAGGGTCTGGCGGTGGTAGTCCAGCCAGCCCTCCAGCATCGTGCGCTCGTCGGCGGTGGTGGCGGGCTCTCGGCGTTCGTTCGTCATGGACGCATCCTTTCCGAGTCGCCTTCGCCGCACCACGCGATTTTCAGTGCCCGAGCATTCCTTCCAGCAGTTCCCGCAGCCCGGCCCGGACCTCCTCCAGGCTCGGCGTGTCCGCGCCGAACGACCCCGCCACGCAGCTGAACATCAGGCCGTCCGCCCAGGCGATCAGCGACAGGGTGTGCCGGGCCGGGTCCGTCGAGCCCATGCCGGTGACCAGGGCGCTCAGCTGGTCCCGGAAGCGCGCGCCCGTGGCGTCGAAGAAGGCCCGCAGCTCGGGGCGGCGCGTCGCCTCCAGGGCCAGTTCGTAACGGGCGAGGGTGAGCGCGCGGTTGTCCGTCAGGGCCCGGTGGGCCGCCAGGGCCAGCGCGTCCGCCAGGGAGCCGGTCCCGGCCGCGGGGTCCGGCATCTGGTGCAGGGCCAGCACCCGCGCCTCACGGTCGGCCAGCCGCCGCACCGCCAGCTCCAGCAGCGCCTGCCGCGTCCGGGCGAGGTTCGACGTGGAGCCCTGGGGGAGTGCCGCCGCCTCGTCGACCGCCCGGTGCGTGAGGCCGCGCATCCCGCGCTCGGCGAGCAGGGCGAGGGCGGTGTCGGCGACGAGGTCGGCGCGGGAGGGGCCGGAGGTGGGTAGGGACATGGGGCTCACGCTACCCGTCTGACTACATGTGTAGTAACGTCGACGGTGTCACTACATCTGTAGTGACGGTGTCACTGCAGATGTTAGTTGTTTTCGAGGAGGAGCCATGGCACAGCCCGGGCACGCCGTCGTGATCGGCGGCGGTATCGGAGGCCTGACCGCCGCGGTCGCCCTGCACCGGCGCGGCCTGCGGGTCACCGTGCTGGAGCGGGCCCGCTCGCTGGAGCCGGTCGGCGCGGCGATCTCCCTCGCACCCAACTCCCTGCGCGCGCTGGACGTCATCGGCCTCGGCGACGAGATCCGCGAC
>NZ_JBEXSH010000318.1:0-9086 GCF_040613555.1 Streptomyces sp. NPDC006265 | reverse complement strand
CCTGGTCCGGGCCGCGGCGCTGTCCGCCATGGCGCACACCGGCTGCACCGAGCAGGCGGCGGCTCTGGCCCGTATGGCTCTGACCGACCCCGCCTGGCAGATCCGCCAGGGGGCGGCGGCAGCGCTGGCCGTGGCCGATCCCCTGGAGGCGGTCGCCCCGCTGATCGCCGCGACCCGGGACACCAACCTCGATGTGCGCAAGGCCGCCGTCCGCGCCCTCGGGGGCCTGGCGGCGGGCCGTCCGGAGGTCCGGGCGGCGCTCGAGGCTGCCGTCGCCGATGTGGACGCCGATGTCCGCGCCTTCGCCCGCATGGGCCTGTCCGACGCTCGTACCGAACTCACCGAATCCCCGACCACCGACACCGCGACAGGCTGAAGGAGACCTCTGATGGCGCAAGCATCCAACCGGGTCGACGTACCGGTCACCATCGACGAATCCAAGTGCATTGACGGATGCACCCTCTGCGTGGACATGTGCCCGCTGGACTCACTGGCCATCCACCCCGAGACCGGCAAGGCGTACATGCACGTCGACGAGTGCTGGTACTGCGGCCCCTGCGCGGCCCGCTGCCCGGTCGACGCGGTCACGGTCGACATCCCCTTCCTGCTGCGGTGACTGGAGCCTGACATGTATCCCTTTCCGCATCCTGTCCCACGGCCCTCGCTCCCGCATCGGTCCCGCCGTCGGCTGTTGCTCGCCGTAGCCGCCGTACTGGGGCTCGGCGCCAGTGCCTGCGGTACCGACACCTCGGCCGGTGGCTCCTCGACCGTGGTGGTCAACATCGGCTACCAGTCCAAGACCATCAACACCGTCACCGCCGGCACCCTGCTGCGCGACCGCGGCACCTTCGAGCGCAAGCTGAACGCCATCGGCAAGACCTCGGGCGCGCACTACAAGGTCGTCTGGCAGGACTTCCCCTCGGGGCCGCCGCTGACCGCCCAGATGATCGCCGGCAAGGTGGACATCGGCTCCATGGGCGACTACCCGGTCCTCGTCAACGGTTCCAAGACCGCCGAATTCCCCGACGCCAGGTCGGAACTGGTCGCGGTCACCGGCTACAACCTGCGCGGATCGCTCAACCAGGTCGTCGTGCCGAAGGATTCCCCAGCGCAGAAGCTGACCGATCTGCGTGGCAAGGTCCTGTCCACCAGTGTCGGTTCGGCCGCACACGGAATGCTCGTCAACGCCCTCCGGAAGAACGGGCTGAGCCCGGACGACGTCAAGCTGCTCAACCAGGAACCGGCGGTCGGCGCCTCGGCGCTGGAGGGCAAACAGGTCGCCGCGCTGTCCCAGTTCGTGCCCTGGCCGCAGCTGATGGTGTTCCGCAAGCAGGGCAGGCTGCTCTACGACGGCGGATCCAACGGCGTCCCGACGTTCCACGCCGTCGTCTCCCGCAAGGCGTTCGCCGACGATCACCCCGAAGTGATGCGGGCCTTCCTGGAGTCGGTCCGCGACACCGCGGACTACCTCAACAAGCACCCGCTGGCCGCCGCCCAGCAGGTCGCCAAGGTCACGGGAATCGAACCCGAGGTGGTCTACCTCTACAACGGACCGAGCGGCCTGGTGACCTTCGACCCGACCATCAAACCCCAGCTGGTCGACGCGCTCTCCAAGGACCTGCCCTTCCTCAAGGACCTCGGCTCGGTGAAGGACCTGGACCTGGACAAGTTCGTCAACGACAGGTATCTCCGCAAGATCTACGGCGCCTCGTACGACGCCGCCGGCAACAGCACCGCGTCCCCGAGCAGGCTCGGCGGCCAGGACCCCGTCTGCCACGAGTCCGTCAAGGATCCGAGCACCGCCTCGGAGGTGTGGTTCAGCGGTCAGAAGTCGACCGGGGTGGCGGTGACTCCCACCTGCCTGCTGCGGCAGATCGCCGCGCACGGCGGGGAGGTACGCGCCGCCTACGTCCCGGACGCGAAGTACGGGACGCGGATGTTCGCGTCCGCCGCGACCTGGGTGCTCGACCCCGACCGGTCCGCGAACTCCCGGCTGCTGCCGTACGCGGTGGCCGCGGACGCGGACTCCTATCTGGCGGACCACCCCGACGCCCGCAGGCTCGGCTACGAGGCGGCCCTGGAGGCCGCTTCGTGAGCCCGCCACGCTCGCAGGAGCCGCGCTTCGGCACCACCCGTCGCAGAGCCGAGTAGGTATCGCAGGTATCGCAGGAAAGAGGACGCATGACAACGACTCCCGTCTCCCAGCAGTCCCTGACACCCACCGGTGATCCGATCACCGTCATCCCGCGATCACGCCCCGGTCTGCGCCCGCTCACGGCGCTCGGCGGGTGGCCGCGCCGGCTGGCCGCCGTAGTGCGGGCGGCGCTGCCGCTGACCGCGGCGCTGCTGATCTGGTACCTGCTCACGGCCGACAACGTCGTCCTGTGGCTGCGCTTCGACAAGGTGCCCGGCCCGGTCGAGGTGTTCCACACGCTCAGGGGGCAACTGACCTCCGGCAGCTACTACCAGGACCTGCTGGCCAGTGTGCGCCGCATCCTGCTCGGCTTCGGGCTCGCCGCGGTGAGCGGGGTGGCCATCGGCATGGCGATCGGGCGCTCCCGGGTCGTCCAGTCACTGGTCCGGCCGCTGATCGAGGTGGCCCGGCCGATCCCGGCGATCGCCCTGGTCCCGCTGGCGATCCTCGTGTTCCCGACCGGCGAGCAGGGCATCGTCTTCATCACCTTCTTCGCCGCGTTCTTCCCGGTGGTGGTCAGCACCATCCACGCGATGAAGACCCTGCCCAAGGTGTGGGAGGAGGCCGCCCGGACGATGGGCGCCCGCCGGCTGTCCGTACTGGCGCACGTGGTGCTTCCGGGAGCGATGCCCGGCATCTTCTCGGGGCTGTCCGTCTCGATGGGGGTGGCCTGGATCTGCGTCATCAGCGCCGAGATGATCTCCGGCCAGTTCGGCATCGGCTACTACACCTGGCAGTCCTACGGCCTGCTCGACTACTCCGGCGTGATCGTCGGAATGCTGTCCATCGGCATCCTGGGGTGGGGCACGGCCTGGCTGGTGGAGCGGCTCGGGGCGCGCATCAACCGCTGGCTGCCGAGGAACGCCCGGTGAGCGCGGGAGCGCGGGTCCGGCTGGAAGGAATGAAGCTCGCCTTCGGCGACATGCCGGCCGCCGAGGTCGACCTCGATGTACGGCCGGGAGAGATCGTCGTCCTGCTCGGACCGTCCGGGTGCGGGAAGTCGACCGTTCTGCGGGCCCTGGCGGGACTGCTCACACCCACCGCCGGGCGTGCGGAGGTCGACGGGAAACCGGTGGGTGGGACCGACACGGTCTGCGCGATGGTCTTCCAGGAGGATGCCCTGCTGCCCTGGCGTTCGGCGGCGCGCAACGTCGAGTACGCCCTGAAGCTGCGTGGCGTGCCCCGGGGCCGGCGGCGTCAGGAAGCGGAGGAACTCCTGGCCCAGGTCGGTCTGGAGGGCTTCTTCGACCACCTGCCGGGCCAGTTGTCGGGCGGTATGCGGCAACGTGTGCAGCTCGCCCGGACGCTGGCCACCCGCCCCCGGGTGATGCTGATGGACGAGCCGTTCGGCGCGCTGGACGCCCAGACCCGCTCGGAGATGCAGCAACTGCTGATCTCCGTCTGGCGGCAGTACGGGACCACGATCCTTTTCGTCACCCATGACGTGGACGAGGCCCTGTTGTTGGGCGACCGGGTCGTCCTGCTCAGCCCCCGCCCGGCCGTCGTACGCGAGATCGTCGACATCCCGGGACCGCGGCGTCCGGGGGCCCAGTTCGAACCCGAATTCGCCCGTCGCCGCTACGAGATCCTCGCCTCGCTCGGGGACGCTCCGCCCGCCGAGCTTTCCCCCGAAGGCGCCTGAAGCACCGGTCGACCGCAACCGCGCAGGTCTTCCGCACCCCCGCGCCAGGTCTTCCGCACCGTCAGAGGCCGACCGAGCCGAACCGCTGCGGGTCGTTCGATCGACCCCACACCAAAGGAGTCACCTCATCATGACTTTCGTCATCGGGGCCGCGTGCGTCGACGTCATGGACCGCGCCTGTGTCGACGAGTGCCCGGTGGACTGCATCTACGTCGGGGAACGCATGGCCTACATCAACCCCGACGAGTGCATCGACTGCAGCGCCTGCGAACCGGTCTGCCCGGTCGAGGCCATCGCCACGGTCGAGGAACTCGCACCCGAGGACGCGCCGTTCGTCACGGAGAACGCGCGCTTCTTCTCCGAACCGCTGCCCGGGCGGGCCGAGCCTCTGGGCTCGCCCGGCGGTGCCGCGGACCTCGGTCCTCTCGGTGTCGACACACCCTTCGTCCAGAGTTACATAGCGCCATGAGCGGCACCGACGCCGGCCCGGTGGGCCCCGCAGGCACCGAACAGACCGAACAGACCGAACGGACCGAACAGACCGAACGGACCGAGCAGCTCGAGCGGGTGGTCATCCGGTTCGCCGGTGACTCCGGAGACGGCATGCAGCTCACCGGTGACCGGTTCACCTCGGCGGCCGCGGCCTTCGGCAACGACCTGGCCACGCTGCCCAGCTTCCCCGCCGAGATCCGCGCCCCCCAGGGCAGCATCGCGGGTGTCTCCTCCTTCCAGGTGCACTTCGCCGACTACGACATCCTCACCGCCGGCGACCGGCCCGATGTGCTCGTGGCCATGAACCCGGCCGCGCTGAAGGCGAACCTCGCCGACCTGCCTCCGGGCGGCACGGTGATCGTGAACACCGACGAGTTCACCCCGCGCAACCTGGCCAGAGCCGGCTACCGCTCCGACCCGCTGGAGGACGGCACTCTCACCTCCTTGCAGGTTCACCAGGTCGCCATGACCACCTTGACCCGGGGCGCACTGGCGGACTCCGGTCTGAGCAAGAAGGACGCGGAGCGGGCGAAGAACATGTTCGCCCTGGGTCTGCTGTCCTGGATGTACCACCGTCCGACCGCCGGGACCGAGCGGTTCCTGCGACAGAAGTTCGCGCGCAGGCCCGAGATCGCCGAGGCGAACATCCTCGCTTTCCGGGCCGGCTGGAACTACGGCGAGACCACCGAGTCGTTCGCCGTGACGTTCGAGGTCGCCCCCGCGACGGCGCTGACTCCGGGCACGTACCGGCAGATCACCGGCAACACCGCCCTGGCGTACGGAATCGTCGCGGCCGGGGCCAGATCCGGGCTGCCGGTGCTCCTCGGCAGCTACCCGATCACCCCGGCCAGCGACATCCTGCACGAGCTGTCCCGGCACAAGAACTTCGGCGTGACCACGGTGCAGGCGGAGGACGAGATCGCCGCTGCGGGCGCCGCGCTGGGAGCCTCGTACGGCGGTGCCCTGGGCGTGACCACCACGTCCGGACCCGGTCTCGCCCTCAAGAGCGAGACGATCGGCCTGGCCGTGATGACCGAGCTGCCGCTGCTGGTGATCGACGTACAGCGCGGCGGTCCGTCCACCGGCCTGCCCACCAAGACGGAGCAGGCGGATCTGCTGCAGGCGATGTTCGGGCGCAACGGAGAGTCCCCGGTGCCGGTACTCGCGCCGGCCACCCCGGCGGACTGCTTCGACACGATGCTCGACGCGGCCCGGATCGCCCTCACCTACCGGACCCCGGTGCTGCTGCTGTCCGACGGCCATATCGCCAACGGCTCCGAGCCCTGGCTCGTCCCGGACGCCGCGCAACTGCCCGACCTGAGCGTCGAGTTCACCACCGAGCCCAACGCCCCCGACGGATCCGGCGGTTTCTGGGGCTACCTGCGCGACCCGCACACCCTCGCCCGGCCCTGGGCGGTGCCCGGCACTCCCGGACTCGAACACCGCATCGGCGGCCTGGAGAAGGCCGACGGCACGGGCGACATCTCGTACGACGCGGACAACCACGACCGCATGGTGCGACTGCGGCAGGCCAAGATCGACGGGATCACCGTGCCCGACGCCGTGCCGGACGACCCGTCCGGCCGGGCCGAGGTCCTGGTGGTGGGCTGGGGCTCGTCGTACGGGCCGATCGGCGCCGCCGCACGCCGTGTCCGGCGGGCCGGGCACCCCGTCGCACATCTGCATCTGCGGCACCTCAACCCCCTGCCCGCCAACCTCGGCGAGGTGCTCGCCGGCTACCGGCGCGTCGTCGTCCCGGAGTTGAACCTCGGCCAACTCGCGCTGCTGCTGCGCGCCAAGTACCTGGTCGACGTCGTCTCGTACACGAAGGTCGCCGGTCTTCCGTTCGGTGCGGAAGAACTCCAGGGCGTCTTCACCGACGTGATCGAAGGAGTGCGGACATGACCACCCTCGACCTCGGCCTGCCCGGCATCGGCGGACAGGCACTGGTGCCCGAGTCCGACACGAAGCTGTCGCCGAACGACTTCAAGTCCGACCAGGAGGTGCGCTGGTGCCCCGGCTGCGGTGACTACGCCGTCCTGGCCGCTGTGCAGGGCTTCATGCCCCGGCTGGGGCTGAAGCGGGAGAACACCGTGTTCGTCTCCGGCATCGGCTGCTCCTCCCGCTTCCCGTACTACATGAACACCTACGGGATGCACTCCATCCACGGCCGCGCGCCGGCCATCGCCACCGGTCTGGCCGTCGCGCGTCCCGATCTGTCGGTGTGGGTGGTCACCGGCGACGGGGACGCTCTGTCGATCGGCGGCAATCACCTGATCCACACGCTGCGGCGCAATGTGAACCTGACGATCCTGCTGTTCAACAACCGCATCTACGGCCTCACCAAGGGCCAGTACTCGCCCACCTCGGAGCCCGGAAAGGTCACCAAATCGACCCCCGTGGGTTCGGTCGACTCCCCCTTCGACCCGGTCTCGCTGGCCCTGGGCGCCGGTGCCACGTTCGTGGCCCGCGTCCTCGACTCGGACCGCGCCGGGCTGACCCGCGTGCTCACCGCGGCCGCCGAACACCGGGGCACCGCGCTCGTGGAGATCTACCAGAACTGCCCGATCTTCAACGACGGCGCCTTCGAGGTTCTGCGGCGGCCCGGCGAGCGGGAGCGGCGGCTCATCCCACTGCTGCACGGCAAGCCGCTGCGTTTCGGCGCCGAAGGGGAGTTCGGCGTCGTCCGTACCGGCTTCGGAGGGCTGGAGACGGCGAAGGTCTCCGAAGTGGGGGAGGAGGCGCTGGTGGTGCACGACGCCACCCTGGAGGACCCCTCCTACGCCTTCGCCCTGTCGCGGCTGTGTTCCCAGGATCTCGCCCACGTCACCGGCGTCTTCCGTTCCATCAGCCGCCCGGTCTACGACGATCAGGTCCGCGCCCAGATCGAGCAGGCCAGGAGCACCACACCCGCCGACCTCCAGTCCCTGCTCGCCGGCAAGGACACCTGGACCGTCGCCGGCTGACGCCGCCCCTTCCCCCGGCCCTCACACCCAGCGCCCCACGGATTCGGAGCCCCCGCCTGTGACAACCGCACAGACCCACGAGCACGCCGCCCCGGCCACGGACACGGTCCGCAAGGCGCTGTCCGCGGTCCTCGACCCGGAGATCCAGCGGCCCATCACCGACCTCGGGATGGTCAAGGAGATCACGGTGGGCGCCGACGGCGCGGTGCTGGTCGGCATCTATCTGACCGTCTCCGGCTGCCCGCTGCGCGAGAAGATCACCGCGGACGCCACCGCCGCGGTGTCCGCGCTGCCCGGCGTGCGAGAGGTGCGCATCGAGCTCGACGTGATGAGCGACGAGCAACGCACCGAACTGCGCAGGAGCCTGCGCGGTGACACGGACGAGCCGGTGATCCCCTTCGCCCGGCCCGGCTCACTGACCCGGGTCTACTGCGTCGCGTCCGGCAAGGGCGGAGTCGGGAAATCGAGTGTCACGGTCAACCTGGCCGCCGCGATGGCCTCCCGCGGCTTGTCGGTCGGTGTGCTGGACGCCGACATCTACGGCCACTCGGTTCCGCGCATGCTGGGAGTGACGGCGGGCCCCACCCGTGTCGAAAAGATGATCATGCCGCCCCGGGCGAACGGTGTGAAGGTGATCTCCGTGGGGATGTTCACCTCGGACAACGCGCCGGTGATGTGGCGCGGCCCGCTGCTGCACCGCGCGCTGCAGCAGTTCCTCGGTGAGGTGTACTGGGGGGATCTCGACGTGCTGCTGCTCGACCTGCCGCCCGGCACCGGCGACATCCCCATCTCCCTCGCCCAGTTGCTCCCCCACTCCGAGATCCTCGTGGTGACCACACCCCAGGCGGCCGCAGCCGAGGTGGCCGAGCGGGCCGGGGCCGTCAGCCTGCAGACCGGTCAGCGGGTGGCCGGGGTGGTGGAGAACATGTCGTGGCTGCGGCTTCCGGACGGTTCGACGACGCGGCTCTTCGGCTCAGGCGGCGGCCGAACGGTCGCCGCTTCACTGTCCCTCGCGCTGGGCACGGACGTCCCCCTGTTGGGTCAGGTGCCGATGGACCCCCTCCTGGGCGAGGCGGGCGACGCCGGTACGCCGCTGGTGCTGAGCGCTCCCGAGGCTCCCGCGGCGGTGGCGCTCTGCGGAATCGCGGAGGGACTGTCCGCACGCAGTCGTGGCCTGGCCGGTCGCCGGCTCCCGGTCAGCCTGTCATGAAGCATCCGAGTGTGCTCGTTGATCCGTCCGGCAGGCCGATACTCACGCTGTCACCGCTGCCGTGGGGACCATTTGGGGACCACACGGTGCTGGCGATGTTGAACGGCACGCACGGGGACGCACGTTCTGCGCCCTGGTTCTACCTGATATGTGTAGGTAGTTCCTGTGGCTCTCACTCCTGGGGGTCAAGGGGTCGCAGGTTCAAATCCTGTCGTCCCGGCTCGTATGAGTCGCAAGCAAGGGCTGTTTTCGGAGGCATCCGAAAACAGCCCTTGAGTATTTCCCTGTCCAGGTTCCTCCGCAGCCGAGCCGGAACCCCTGCCGTGACGTAGGCCACCCGTGTGCATCCGCATCGTTTGTGTTTGCGTTCGCGTCGGCTGGAAAGTGGCTCCGTAGTCACCGGACGCGGCAATCCGGTGGATGGTGACCGAAAGCCGGAAAGAGGAGGTCCGATGTCCTCGAAGCGACGTCGTAAGAAGAAGGCCCGCCGCAAGAACGGCGCGAACCACGGCAGCCGTCCGCAGTCCTGAGCGTTCTGCGGGCGCGCCGACGCGAACGGGTGGGTGGCAGGTGCCACCCACC
>NZ_JBEXSH010000317.1:0-9088 GCF_040613555.1 Streptomyces sp. NPDC006265 | reverse complement strand
ACGCCCCCCAACACCCACACCCTAAACTGCACTGCCGCGGCACTCACCCGTCGCCTGTCCACGTGTTTTTGCCCACACACCGCGGAACGGGCGGCATCGTGATCACGATGCCGCCCGTTCCGTCGATGCAGCCAGAGCACTTTCGTCGGTGCTCCCTTGTGCGCGAGGGGGGAGTTGAACCCCCACGCCCTTGCGGGCACTGGAACCTGAATCCAGCGCGTCTGCCTATTCCGCCACCCGCGCATTGGGTGTGTCCTGGGCGTCTGTCCCTTGGGGCGGGCGCCTTCCGACACCCAGAACATTAGCACGCTGGAGGGGGTGGGTTCACATCCCTTATCCCGCAGGCAGACCCCCCGCCGAACCTTCGATGTCCCTGCCACGTATCAACCCGTACCGGTTCACGTATCAACCTCGTACCGGTACCCGCCGTCTCCGCAGGAGGGGTCGGGGTCCACAGTCAGGTGCGGGACACTGGTCTTCGGCCGCCTCTACGATCCTTGTCAGGCATACAGGAGACGGTCACGCGCAGCAGTGCCGCCGGAGGAGTTCGAAGAGGAGCTCCACAGGGAACCTCGTCATGCGTCGACACCCGTCGGCCGCACTGACGGGGGGAACCAGCCGATCGACCGGCGCGTGGATACGATCAGTAAGCAGTACCAGCAGTACCCGGCAAGCGGCCCGCAGGGCAGTGCACAGGACGGCAGCCAAGGAGGAGGTGCCCCATGGGAGTCCTGAAGAAGTTCGAGCAACGTCTCGAAGGTCTGGTCAACGGCACCTTCGCCAAGGTGTTCAAGTCCGAGGTCCAGCCCGTGGAGATCGCGGGAGCGCTCCAGCGCGAGTGCGACAACAACGCCACCATCTGGAACCGCGACCGGACGGTCGTGCCCAACGACTTCATCGTGGAGCTGAGCACGCCGGACTTCGAGCGGCTCAGCCCCTACTCCGGCCAGCTCGGCGACGAGCTCTCCGGCATGGTGCGCGACTACGCCAAGCAGCAGCGCTACACCTTCATGGGCCCCATCAAGGTCCACCTGGAGAAGGCGGACGACCTCGACACCGGCCTGTACCGGGTGCGCAGCCGCACGCTCGCCTCATCCAGCAGCCAGCAGGGCGGCCCGGGAGGCGGCGGCGCCGCACCCGCCGCCCCGCAGGGCGGACGCCCCGGCGGCTACGGCTACCCGCCGTCCGCGGCACCCTCCGGCGCCCCGCCCATGCCGTCCGCGCCGCCGCCCGGCGGCCGTCCCGGCGGCTACGGCTACCCTCCCGCCGCGAGCGGCCAGCGGCCCCCGGCCGCCGGCGGACGCACCCGCCACTGGATCGAGATCAACGGCACCCGCCATCAGATCTCCCGCGCCACCCTGGTGATGGGCCGCAGCACCGACGCCGACGTGCGGATCGACGACCCCGGCGTCTCCCGCCGGCACTGCGAGATCCGGACCGGAACGCCCTCGACGATCCAGGATCTCGGATCCACCAACGGCATCGTGGTGGACGGGCAGCACACCACCCGCGCTACGCTCCGCGACGGCTCGCGGATCGTCGTGGGCAGCACCACCATCATTTACCGGCAAGCCGAAGGGTGAAGCGGGGGCAATGTCAGAGCTGACCCTCACGGTCATGCGGCTGGGTTTCCTGGCCGTACTGTGGCTGTTCGTGATCGTGGCCGTGCAGGTCATCCGCAGCGACCTGTTCGGTACGCGTGTCACGCAGCGCGGTTCGCGCCGCGAGGCAGGCAGGCAGCAGCAGGCCGCCGCAGCCCGCCAGGCGCCGCCGCAGCAGCGCCAGCAGCCCGCCGGAGGCCGGCGCGGCCGTAACGCCCCCACCAAACTGGTCGTGACCGAGGGCACCCTCACCGGCACCACGGTCGCGCTCCAGGGCCAGACCATCACCCTGGGCCGGGCACACGACTCGACGATCGTGCTGGACGACGACTACGCCTCCAGCCGCCACGCCAGGATCTACCCGGACCGCGACGGCCAGTGGATCGTCGAGGACCTCGGCTCCACCAACGGCACGTACCTGGACCGGTCCCGGCTGACGACTCCCACACCGATTGCGCTGGGCGCGCCGATCCGCATCGGCAAGACCGTCATCGAGCTGCGGAAGTAGTGCTACATCATGGATAGGCGCGAGCGGAGCGAGCACGCAGTGGCGGGCCCCACCCCGGCCCCCCGCGCGCTCCCGACCGGAGGGTGGGCAGTGTGGCTCGACACGACCGGCTGTACCCGGAGCCGACAGGCGAGGTGCGCATGAGTCTGTCACTGCGCTTCGCGGCCGGATCGCACAAGGGCATGATCCGGGAGGGCAACGAGGACTCCGGGTACGCCGGCCCGCGCCTGCTCGCCATCGCCGACGGCATGGGCGGCGCGGCGGCCGGTGAGGTCGCCTCCTCCGAAGCCATCTCCACCATCGTCGCCCTCGACGACGACGTCCCCGGCTCCGACGTCCTCACCTCGCTCGGCACCGCGGTGCAGCGCGCCAACGACCAGCTGCGCTCCATGGTCGAGGACGATCCCCAGCTGGAGGGCATGGGGACCACCCTGACCGCCCTGCTGTGGACGGGCCAGCGCCTCGGCCTGGTGCACGTCGGCGACTCGCGCGCGTACCTGCTCCGCGACGGCGTCCTCACGCAGATCACCCAGGACCACACCTGGGTGCAGCGCCTGGTCGACGAGGGCCGGATCACCGAGGAGGAGGCGACCACGCACCCGCAGCGCTCGCTGCTGATGCGCGCCCTCGGATCCGGCGACCACGTCGAGCCGGACCTGTCCATCCGCGAGGTCCGCGCCGGCGACCGCTACCTGATCTGCTCCGACGGCCTGTCCGGCGTGGTGTCCCACCAGACCCTGGAGGACACCCTCGCCAGCTACCAGGGCCCCCGGGAGACCGTCCAGAACCTGATCGAGCTGGCGCTGCGCGGCGGCGGCCCGGACAACATCACGGTCATCATCGCCGACGTCCTCGACCTCGACACCGGCGACACCCTCGCGGGGCAGCTGTCCGACACCCCCGTCGTGGTCGGCGCCGTCGCCGAGAACCAGCACCAGCTGCACGACAACGGCATCATGCAGACCCCCGCCGGCCGCGCCTCCGGGCTCGGCCGCCAGGGACACGGCCGGGGCGGCGGGGGCGGCGAGTTCGGCCCGCCCGGCTCCGGCGACACCACCGGCTACATCCCGGCGTCCGGCTTCGACTACGGCGACGACGACTTCACCAAGCCCCGCAAGAAGGGCCGCTGGCTGAAGAGATCCCTCTACGGCGCCCTTGCGCTGGCCGTCATCGGCGGCGGCCTGTACGGCGGATACCGCTGGACGCAGACGCAGTACTACGTCGGCGCCGAGGACGAGCACGTCGCGCTGTACCAGGGCATCAGCCAGGACCTGGCCTGGCTCTCACTCTCGAAGGTCGAGAAGGACCACCCCGAGATCGAACTCAAGTACCTGCCGCCCTACCAGCAGAAGCTGGTCGAGGCGACGATCCCCGAGGGCGGCCTGAAGGACGCCCAGGCGAAGATCCAGGAACTGTCGGTGCAGGCCTCCGCGTGCAAGAAGGAGGCGCAGCGGCGCGACGCCGAGAGCAAGAACAACTCCAAGACCGGCGAAGGCGAGGCCGGGGGCACCACGGGAACCACTCCCGCCTCCTTCACGTCCAAGGCCACACCGACGCCGAACCCGAGCAGCCCGTCGGGTTCACCGTCGGCACCGGAGAAGTCCACGCCCCCGACCACGACCGCACCCACCCCCAGCCCCGGCCCCAGCCTCTCGGAGGAAGAGCAGAAGGTCGTCTCGCTGTGCGGTAAGCAGTAGCCGTGAGAGGCCCTGTCACACGATGAGCGGTACGAATACGTCGCACTCGCCGACGAACCACACGTCCACGATCGGCGCCATCGGCGCGCCGAGCCGACGCAACACCGAGCTCGCGCTGCTGGTGTTCGCTGTCGTCATCCCGGTGTTCGCCTACGCCAACGTCGGCCTGGCGCTTCACGACTCGGTGCCGCCGGGCCTGCTGAGCTACGGGCTCGGGCTCGGGCTGCTCGCGGGCGTGGGGCATCTCGCCGTACGGAAGTTCGCGCCGTACGCCGACCCGCTGATGCTGCCGCTGGCCACCCTGCTGAACGGGATCGGTCTTGTGGTCATCTGGCGGCTGGACCAGTCCGAGAAGCTGCAGGCGAGCAAGCAGTTCGTCGAGGCGGCTCCCCGGCAGCTGCTGTACTCCGCGATGGGCGTCGCCCTGCTGGTGGTCGTGCTGCTCTTCCTCAAGGACCACCGGGTCCTGCAGCGCTACACGTACATCTCGATGGCCGGTGCGCTCTTCCTGCTGATTCTGCCGCTCGTGCCCGGACTCGGCGCGAACATCTACGGCGCCAAGATCTGGATCAAGATCCCCGGCCTCGGCACGCTCCAGCCCGGTGAGTTCGCGAAGATCGTCCTCGCGGTGTTCTTCGCCGGCTACCTCATGGTCAAGAGAGACGCCCTGGCTCTGGCCAGCCGCCGCTTCATGGGCCTGTACCTACCGCGCGGCCGCGACCTCGGCCCGATCCTCGTCGTCTGGGCGATCTCGATCCTCATCCTGGTCTTCGAGACCGACCTCGGTACGTCCCTGCTGTTCTTCGGGATGTTCATCATCATGCTGTATGTCGCCACCGAGCGGACCAGCTGGATCGTCTTCGGTCTGCTGATGTCCGCGGTCGGCGCCGTCGGCGTGGCGAGCTTCGAGCCGCACATCCAGACGCGTGTGCAGGCCTGGCTCGACCCGGCGCGCGAGTTCGCGCTCTCTCGCGCCGCCGTCCAGGACGGCGTCGTCCACTCCGAGCAGGCCATGCAGGCCCTGTGGGCCTTCGGCTCCGGCGGCACGCTCGGCACCGGTCTCGGTCAGGGCAACTCCGACCTCATCGGCTTCGCCGCCAACTCCGACTTCATCCTCGCCACCTTCGGCGAGGAGCTGGGCCTGGCCGGCGTCATGGCGATCATGCTGCTCTACGGTCTGATCGTCGAGCGGGGCGTGCGCACCGCCCTCGCGGCCCGCGACCCGTTCGGCAAGCTGCTGGCCATCGGCCTGTCCGGCGCCTTCGCCCTCCAGGTCTTCGTCGTGGCCGGCGGTGTGATGGGCCTCATCCCGCTGACCGGTATGACGCTGCCGTTCGTGGCGTACGGCGGATCCTCCGTGATCGCCAACTGGGCGCTGATCGGCATCCTGTTGAGGATCAGCGACACGGCCCGCCGCCCGGCCCCCGCTCCCGCCGCCAACCCCGACGCCGAGATGACCCAGGTGGTCCGCCCGTCATGAACAAGCCCCTGCGCCGGATCGCGATCTTCTGCGGCCTGCTCGTGCTGGCCCTACTGATCCGTGACAACTGGATCCAGTACGTCCAGGCCGACGAGCTCCGGACCGACAAGAACAACCGCCGCGTCACCATCGAGCGCTACGCCTCGCCCCGCGGCGACATCATCGTCGGCGGGAAGCCGATCACCGGCTCCTCCGAGTCGTCGGGCAGCGACTTCAAGTTCAAGCGCACCTACAAGGACGGCCCCATGTGGGCGCCGGTCACCGGCTACGCCTCGCAGGCCTTCGGCGCCACGCAGCTGGAGAACATCGAGGACGGCATCCTCACCGGCAACGACGACCGGCTGTTCTTCCGCAACACCCTCGACATGCTCACCGGCAAGAAGCAGCAGGGCGGCAACGTCGTCACCACCCTGAACGCCGCCGCCCAGAAGGCCGCGTTCACCGGCCTCAAGAAGCAGGGCGGCAAGGGCGCCGTCGTGGCCCTGGAGCCGTCCACGGGCAAGATCCTGGCTCTGGCGTCCTACCCGTCCTACGACCCGTCGTCCTTCGCCGGCAACTCCACGACGACGGACACCGAGGCCTGGCAGAAGCTGCAGAAGAAGAACAACCCGAACGACCCGATGCTCAACCGGGCGCTGCGCGAGACCTACCCGCCCGGCTCCACCTTCAAGGTGGTCACCGCGGCCGCGGCGCTGGAGGACGGGCTGTACACGTCCGCCGATGCCAAGACGGACTCGCCGGACCCGTGGGTCATGACGGGCACCACCACCAAGCTGCCCAACGAGGGCAACATCCCCTGCGAGAACGCGACGCTGCGGGTGGCCCTCCAGTACTCCTGCAACACCGTCTTCGGCAAGATCGGCGCCGACCTCGGCAACGACAAGATGCTGGACATGGCCAAGAAGTTCGGCTTCGACGAGGAGCAGTTCACCCCGGTCCGCGCCAACGCCTCGGTCTTCTCCGACGACATGAACCCCTCGCAGACCGCGCTGTCGTCCATCGGCCAGTTCAACACCGCCGCGACTCCGCTGCAGATGGCCATGGTCGCCTCGGCCGTCGCCAACGACGGCAAGCTGATGAAGCCGTACATGGTGGACGAGCTCCAGTCGTCCGGCGTCGACCCGATCCAGAAGACCGACCCCGAGGAGCTGAGCCAGCCGCTGTCGGCGGAGAACGCCCAGATCCTCCAGTCGATGATGGAGACGGTCGTCGACAAGGGCACCGGCTCGAACGCCAAGATCGACGGCGTCACGGTGGGCGGCAAGACCGGTACCGCCCAGCACGGCGTCGACAACAGCGAGAACCCCTACGCGTGGTTCATCTCCTACGCCAGGGGCGAGGACGGCAGCTCGCCGGTCGCCGTGGCGGTCGTCGTCGAGGACGACAACGCCGTCCGCGACGACATCTCCGGCGGCGGCCTCGCGGCCCCGATCGCGAGGAACGTGATGAAGGCGGTCATCGACAGCAAGAAGTGACTCCGCTCACGCCTGCTTCACATCGGTGCACGTTGCGATACCGGTCCTGTATCGGCTGACGGGCTTGGCCAGGTCACATAAAGCGAGCCGGGTACGGTAGGCCCGGACGGCAGCCTCCGACCGTACAAGCGTGCCGGTCGGGACCGACGGAGAGGGCTGGTAGGTAGCTATGGAAGAGCCGCGTCGCCTCGGCGGCCGGTACGAACTGGGCCAGGTGCTCGGGCGTGGTGGCATGGCGGAGGTCTACCTCGCGCATGACACCCGCCTCGGCCGCACCGTGGCGGTGAAGACGCTGCGCGCGGATCTCGCGCGTGACCCTTCCTTCCAGGCCCGGTTCCGCCGGGAGGCCCAGTCGGCCGCCTCGCTCAACCATCCCGCGATCGTCGCGGTCTACGACACGGGCGAGGACTACATCGACAACGTGTCGATCCCGTACATCGTCATGGAGTACGTGGACGGCTCGACACTGCGTGAGCTGCTGCACTCCGGCCGCAAGCTGCTGCCGGAGCGGTCCATGGAGATGACCATCGGCATCCTCCAGGCCCTGGAGTACTCCCACCGCGCCGGGATCGTCCACCGCGACATCAAGCCCGCGAACGTCATGCTGACGCGCAACGGCCAGGTCAAGGTCATGGACTTCGGCATCGCCCGCGCCATGGGCGACTCCGGCATGACGATGACACAGACCTCAGCGGTCATCGGCACCGCCCAGTACCTCTCGCCGGAGCAGGCCAAGGGCGAGCAGGTCGACGCCCGCTCCGACCTGTACTCCACCGGCTGTCTGCTCTACGAGCTGCTGACCGTCCGCCCGCCGTTCGTCGGCGACTCCCCGGTGGCCGTGGCCTACCAGCACGTCCGCGAGGAGCCGCAGTCCCCGAGCGTCTTCGACCCCGAGATCACGCCCGAGATGGACGCGATCGTGCTGAAGGCGCTCGTCAAGGACCCGGACTACCGCTACCAGTCGGCCGATGAGATGCGCTCCGACATCGAGGCCTGCCTCGACGGCCAGCCCGTCGCCGCGACGGCCGCGATGGGCGCGGTGGGCTACGGCGGCTACCCCGACGACCAGCCGACGACGGCCCTGCGCGCCGACTCCGGCGCCGGCGCCACGTCCATGCTGCCCCCGATGAACCCGGACGACGGCGGCTACGGCTACGACGACCGCCCCGACCGCCGCCGCGGGCAGCAGCGCAAGTCCAACACCTCCACGATCCTGCTGGTCGTGGCGGGCATCCTGGTCCTGGTCGGGGCGATCCTGATCGGCCGGTGGGCGTTCAGCGGTGACGGAGGCGTGGACAACAACGAGCTCGCGGCGCCCAACTTCGTCGGTGAGTCGAAGCAGAGCGCCCAGCAGTTGGCCAAGAATTCCGACCTGAAGCTGACCTTCTCCAGCAAGCCCTGTGATGGCCAGGGCAAGGGCAAGGTCTGCTTCCAGAATCCGAAGGCCGGGGACCAGGTCAACAAGGGCGACACCATTTCCCTGGTGGTGTCGACCGGGGCGCCGAAGGTGGCGGTGCCGGACGTCACGGGCCTGACCTACGAGAAGGCCTCGGCCCAGCTCGAGGACAAGGGCTTCAACGTCGAGCAGAAGACCGAAGAGTCCGACCGCACTCCCGGCGTGGTCTTCAAGCAGGACCCGGCAGGCGACACGGAGCAGGAGAAGGGCTCCACGATCACCCTGACCGTCGCCAAGGAGGCGGAGAAGTCCACCGTCCCGGACGTGCTCGGCCAGAGCTGTGACGCGGCCAAGCAGCAGATGCAGGCCAGCGACCTGGTCGGCAACTGCACCGAGGTGGAGACCGACGACGACAACCAGGTCGGCAAGGTCATCCAGACCACGCCCCAGGCCGGCACGTCGGTCGACCCGAACTCCTCGGTCAACATCCAGATCGGCAAGAAGAAGAAGCAGCAGAAGGTCAAGGTCCCGCAGGTCGTCGGCCAGACCGTCGGCCAGGCCAAGCAGATCCTCGCGCAGGCCGGCTTCACCAACATCCAGTTCGCGGGCGGCAGCGACCAGAGCGACAACGCCCTCGTCGCCGGCCAGAACCCCGGCCCCAACCAGGAAGTCGACGACCCGGCAGGGACGACGATCACCCTTCAGACCGTCGGCGTCGGAGGCAACAACAACGGCGGCAACGGCAACGGCGGCATCTTCGGCGGCCTGAGCGGCAGCAACGAGGACGGCTGACCCCGCCCACCACACCGTCACACCACAGAGCCCCCGGCCCCCACAGGCGGATTCTCGGGGTCCTCGCAACACCTGATGGCTTACGTGGCTGTCAGTAGATCACGCAGGCGCTCGGCTGGGGTTCTCCAGTCGAGCGTTT
>NZ_JBEXSH010000316.1:0-9135 GCF_040613555.1 Streptomyces sp. NPDC006265 | reverse complement strand
GGAGCCGGAGCCGGAGCCGTGTGCCGCGCGGTGGCCTGGGAAGACCCCGGACGCGGTTGACGATGACGAGGCCTGCCGGGCTCGGTTACGGGTGAGGGCGACTTGGCCGGTGTCGTTGTGCGTCGTGAGCGTCGGCAGGGGAGAGCCCTCGGCCGCGAGTCGACGGCGTGGTTCCCGTACAGGTCGCTGAGGGAAAGTGTCTGCGAGCCGTCGGCTACGCCCGACCGCAGGACCTCGATCGGGACTCCCGTGAACGTCGTGTGGCTGTCCGCGGGCCTCTCCAGGACCTCGGACGCGCCGGCCGGGTTCTCCAGCACCGAAACGCGCTGGGCGCAGAAGGCTCCGCGCAAAGGGTCGGGGAGCAACGGCGCCAGGTCGCGGATCCCCGCGTGCACCTGCGGCAGACCGGTCAGTTCGGCGTAGAGTCCGGCGCCGACAGGACCGCGCTCGAGCGTGCCGGAGCGGGGCGGCGGGGGCCGGATCTCCAGCCAGGTCCAGCTCTCCGTGGCCATGTGCGCCATCCGCACGCGTCGGAAGCGCCCGGGCAACGGGGGCACGTGCTGATACAACGCATCGGACACGACGAGCGCGGCTTCCGCCTCGGACGTCCTCAGGGCAGCGATTCGGCCACTCGGGCGGCGCTGACCATGGCATCTCCCGTGGCACCGCCCTTACGCATGGCGACGTGCCGACGTCCATGGCGACGCTTACGCGCATCGCGCATCGCGCAATGCCTTCAGCATTCCTGCTCGGACCAAACCCCGACTGCCGGCTCGTCGCGACCGAATACGAGCGCATCCGTGCACCTTTGCCGGCCCACTGGTCGCATTCACCTTGGCGACGCTTCGGGGACATTGACCGTGACGGCTCCGGGAGCTGCCGCGCAGCAGGTGCCCCGTGGCCCACGCGACGGCCTGTGTCTGCTGAGGCCGCGAGGACCGCGACCTCGCGCGAGCAGGACTGAGCGCATCGGCAGGGTGTCTGCCCCGGACTGCCCTAGCGGGAGTCCGACCCGGCGACGAAGTCGTAGGTGCCCGACCCGACCTGGAAGACGGCCGTCCCGTTCTCCATGCGCAGGAAGCGGACTCCCTTCGCCTTGTCCGCCGGTCGGCCGCCTTCGGTCACCGCGTGGCGCGTGTCGGCCGGGACATGGACTTCCGCGACCGTGTTGACCGGCACCGTCACCTTCAGGGTGAAGACGCTGTTCCGGCTGGTCCAGCGCGACGACAGCAGGCCGTGGACGGTGTGGAGGCTTCCGGAAGCCCTGGTCAGGTTGCCGCCGGGTACGGGAGCGATCCGGGAGCGCTTGTAGCCGGGCTCGAGGGCGCAGAGGCCACCGATGTTCTGGAACATCCAGTCACCCACGGCGCCGTACGCGTAGTGGTTGAAGGAGTTCATGTCGACGGGGCCGAATTCGCCGTCAGGCATGATCGAGTTCCAGCGCTCCCACATGGTGGTGCCGCCCTTCTCGATCTCGTAGCCCCAGGACGGGTAGTCCTTGTGCAGGAGCATCGTGTAGGCCAGGTCGTCGCGGCCGATCCGGCTCAGCGCGGGCAGCAGCAACGGCGTGCCGATGAAGCCGGTGCGCAGGTGGTAGTCGGTCAGGGCCAGCTTGGCCACGAACTTCTCGCCGACCTTGCCGACGAGTTCCGGGTCCGGGACGAGATCCATGCCCAGAGTCATGGCGTATCCGGTCTGGGAATTGCCCTTCACGGTGCCGTCGACTGACACGTAGGCCTGAGTGAAGGCGTGGCGGATGTCGGCGGAGAGCTTGTGGTAGTCGGACGCCGCCGACTCGTCGCCCAGGGCGTCGGCGGCTTCCGCCATCATGCGGGCGTTCTCGGCGTAGTAGGCGGTGCCCAGAATGCCCTGGTCGGTGGGGTCGTCCAGGTGTAGCCAGTCGTTGGTGAAGAACGTGGTGCGGCCGGGCTCCAGGAGGTCCGCTCCGGCACTCTCACGCAAGAACCGGAAGAACTTGCGCATGGCGGGGTAGTTGTCGCGCAGGATGCGGGTGTCACCGTAGGAGCGCCACACGTGGTACGGCACGGTGATCATCACGTCGGACCAGCCGACACCGCTCTCGGCGAACTGGCCCTGGGGGGTCGGCACGACCGCCGGCAGATCGCCGTTGGCGTACTGGGAGTTGCGGACGTCCGCCATCCAGTGGGACAGGAACGCGCGCGTGTCGACGAGGTAGTTGGCTGTCGGGGCGAACAGGCTGATGTCGCCCGTCCAGCCGAGGCGCTCGTCACGGGCCGGGGTGTCGGTGGGGATGGACAGGAAGTTGCCCCGCTGGCTCCAGGAGATGTTGCTGACCAGTTGGTCGAGCATGCCGTCCGAGGTCTGCAGCGTGCCGGTGGACGGGAGGTCGGAGCCCCAGACGACACCCTGAACGTCGGTGAGCGCGGGAGGCGAGTCCACTCCGGTGATCTCGACGTAGCGGAACCCGTGCTGGGTGAAGGTGGGCTCGTAGGTGACCGTCCGGGAGTCGGCGAAGACATAGCGGTCGGTGACCTTGGCACTGCGGAAGTTGTCCGTGTAGAGCGTGCCGTCCTTGTTGAGCACCTCGGCGTAACGGATCCTCGCGGTCCGGCCGGAGGAGCCGGTGAGGGTCAGCCGGGACACGCCGACCATGTTCTGGCCGAGGTCGTACACATAGGCCCCGGAGCTGGGCTCGGTCATCTTCCGGGCCTTGAGAACCTGCGTCTCGCGCACCGGCTCGTCGCTCTGCGGGACGAGCAGGTTGGTGCGTGACTCCACCTTCGCGGCTGCTTCCCAGCGGGCGTCGTCGAATCCGGCGCGGCTCCAACCCGTCGGCTTCAAACGGGCGTCGTACGTCTCACCGTCCTGAAGGTCGGCCTTGACGTAAGGTCCCTCAGCCGCCTTCCAGGAGCCGTCCGTGGCGATCCACTGCACGGAGCCGTCGGTGTAGGCGACGCGCATCTTCGCCACGAGCGCCGGAGCGTCGCCGTACTGGCGGCTCCAGCCGATCCCGACCTTGCCGGCCCACCAGCCGTTCGCCAGGGACGCGCCGATCGCGTTGTCGCCGCTGTTGAGCATGCTCGTGACGTCGTAGGTCTGGGACTGGATGCGCCGGTGGTAGTCGGTCCAGCCCGGGGCCAGCACGTGGTCGCCGACCGGCCTGCCGTTGATCTCCAGCGCGTAGACGCCGAGCGCGGAGGCGTAGACCCGTGCGGAGGCGACCTTCTTGCCGGGCTCGGTCGCGAAGGCCGTGCGCAGCAGAGGCATCGGCCGGACTTCGGGTCCGTACAGGGCGTCCGTGGTGCCGGAGACCGCGAGGGCAGAGCCGGTGATGTCACCGCCGGAGAAGGGGTTCCGGCCGGAGGCGAAGTCGGCGTCGAGCAGAGTGGTGCCGCCGGGGCCGGTCACGACGGCGTCGTAGACCGTTCCCCGCTCGCCGCAGCAGGCGTGGGTACGGAAACCGATGTAGCCCTTGGTGAACGTGGAGTCGATGAAGGTGCTGACGAGCTTGCCGTCGAGTGTCGTCCTGATCGTGTCGCCCGCCACGTCGTAGCGCACGGTGTGCCGGTCGGCGAGGAGAGAGGCGTTGGTGAAGCCGTGGGATGCGAGATCCACTTCCTTGGCCACGCTGTACGTGCCCTTGACCTGCTTGTGCAGCCTCAGCGTCGGGTTCGCGCCGGTGACGTTGAACTGCCACATGTATCCGTTGGTCGTGTCGGGAGCACGCAGGAACATGCCGAAGGCGGCGCTGTCGAGCTTGAACCGGACGGTCGCGGCGTAGTCGGTCCACTGGTCCAGCTCACTCGGAGCGTTGGCGCGAGTGATCCACTGAGCGCCGTCCCAGTCGCCGGCATCCAGCAGGCCGGTCTCGAAGTACGCGTCCGCGCTCCACCGGCTCACGGCTCCCTTGTCGTCCCAGGCCCGGACGCGCCAGTGGTAGCGAGTGGCCGACTTCAGGGCCGGACCGCCGTACTCGACGTCGACCTGCCGGCCGGACCTCACCTTGCCGGACGACCACACGTCGGCGCCCCCTGGTCCGCGTCCGACCTGTATCTCATAGGCCTGTTGTGCCGTCGCCCGCCGCTCCGATGCCAACTGCCATCCGAACACCGGGGATTCACCGCCGATGCCGATGGGGTTCGTCCGGCTGTTGGTGCTCAGGGCCCGCACGGCGAGAGGGGCGCCCGCGGCGGACGCCGCTGGTGACAGGGGAGTGGGCAGTACGGTCACGCCGCCGAGTACCACGAGCACGACGAAGCCCGTAAGGAGGCCGAGCATGAGGGGGCGCCTGAGGAGCATGGCTTCTCCGGTCTGCTGAATCGTTTCAATCAAGCAGGTCGCGGGGACAGTAGCTGTGTGATGTGGCACACGTCAATATGTGGGCCGGCCTGGATTGCCGCCAGAGGCGCTGCAGTTGAGGGGAGGGCTCGCGAGCGCAGGGCCGACGGCCCATCGGCTATGTCAGTCCCACGAGTTGAAGAGCGCTCCGCCCAGTGTGGTGATGCCGTAGAAGCGGATGTCACGCCATTCGCCCTGGGTGAGGACCGAGGTCGATATCGGCCAGCGGCGTAGTGAGCCGCACGCGGCCAAGCACTGCGAACCCGAGGTCGGCGAAGGCGTGGGCCCAGGGCGGTGGGGCGAGCAACTCGGCGGTGTACCAACCCCGGAGTTCTTCCGCGAAGGCGATCCAGGGTTGGTGGGCGTGGCAGAGGACGACGTGCTCGCCCGCGCTCGCGACGACCGTCGCGGTGTGGAACGTCCGAGGGTAGGCCTGCTCCTCAACCTGTCCCACATGGCCTTTGGCGGCCCGGGCGGCTGCGTACCGGGCTGTGCGGAACGTCCGCTGGTCGACTTCCGGCAGTGGCCCGTCCTTCGGCCGGAAGAAGCCCGTGGCACCTCGCGGCAGTACGAACGCTGCGTCTTTGTCTGCGGCCATGCGGTTCATTGTGACGAAGCGCGTCTTCGCCGGTGTCTCACCTGGCGCATTGATCGGAGTCCCTGACATCTGTCAGGACCGTTCCTGCCTGTGCCCTTCTAGCCTTTCGTGCACGATCTCCTGTCATCCGGCCGTAAGGAGTGGGAGGACTTTCATGCGACTTCACCTGCGAGTACGGGCCGCCGCGCTGACCGTCGCCGCCGCGCTCGGCAGCCTGAGCCTGATCGCGCCCACGGCATCCGCGAGCGCCCAGCACCAGTGCACGCTCGAGGTCAATGCCCACTACTGCTACAACGTCTACGCCGCGAAGGTGTACGACAATTTCAATGGCACCGGCAAGGTCGTCGGATACATGTACACCACCTACAGCTGGTTCAGTTGTCGACTCGACAACGGCGCTTACGTGGGCGGCCCGCACCCGAACCGCTGGCTGCTGACGAAAGCGGACAACGGGGTCTGGGGATGGATGAAGGACACCTCCGTCAGCTCCGAGACCAACCCCCTGATTCCCTGCAACTGAAAGAGCGGCATCCGCGAACTTCGCGACTCGGCCGGCTCGCGAACCGGCCCGACCCTAGGCAGCACAAGGCGGGCGCCACGTACATCGCCGCCGCGGCCCGGCTCTTCCTCGCCGGGGACGACCGGGTGCGTCCGCTGCTCGACGGTTCCGGCATGCGCGCCCCGTCCGCGGACCCGGCCCGGGTGCTGACCCACGCGGTCGACGGCCGCCGCAACGGTGGTTTCCTGCCGGACGGCGGGGCGAAGGTGACCGGTGCTCGGCTGTGTTCGGCGATGGACCCGGACCCGGCCGTGGCCTGTCTGCACCCGGAGACTCTCGGACCGTCACCGCACTTCGCGTCGTGGGAGACGGAACAGGAAACCGGCCGCAGCGCGGTGGACCTGAAGTGGTCCGCGCCGGGCAGGGCCCGCGCGTATCACTTTGGCAAAGCCGCTCTCCCTCCGCGGCGCCCAGAAGCTCGCGCTGCGGATCTTCGTACCGCCGAACACGACGGGCACGAAGCTCGACGTATCCGTCACCGACTCCTCCAACCGCCGGGTGAAACTGGGCTCCGCACGAGTGGACGGGCTCCCGGGTTCGGCGAACACCGCTTCCTACTGGGCTCAGGAGCTGCGCGTCCCGCTGTGGGCCGCGACTCGGGCCGGGCTCGACCTCAGGCATGTCAAGTCCCTCGACCTGACGCCCCGTTCGCGGACCGGGCGGGCCTGGCTGATGGACGCCTGGGGCTTGGCACCGGGCACGTCGGCGGTGAAGGCGGCCACCTTGCCGCGTGTCGACGTGGGCCGCACGATCGTCAAGGAGGGCGACTCGGGCACCCGCAGCCGGATTCCGGTCGAGATCTCCGGACGCGGCAGCGGGCAGGTCCGCGTGTACGTCCTCGACCCGGACGGCGGCCGGGCCGGCAACCGCCTGGTGACCGTACGGCTCGGCCGCGACACGATCGACGTGCCGGTCGAGGTGAAGGGCGACACGGTCTACGGGGACGACGTCGGGCACGACATCGCCGTCAAGGCCGTCCGGGGCGCCGTCGTCGGCAAGTGCCGGGGCGGGCTCACCGTCGGGAACGACGACCCCGAGCCGGTGATCACCCTGTCGCCGGTCGCGGACCGGGTGACCGAGGGAGGGGCGCTGACCTGGCGGCTGTCCGTGGACGCGCCCGCGGCGGTGGACCTCTGCGAGCCGATGCGGGTGCTTCCGGTCATCGAGGGCGCCGAGCCGGCCACCAAGGACGTGGACCCACAGTGGCTCAACGAATGGTCCGGTGACGTGCCCGACCCCGAGCGGCCGCGGTCCGAAGCGCACCTGTGGGTGTGGCTGAACATCCCGCCCGGGAGCACCGGCGTGGACTTCGCCGTGCCGACCGTCAAGGACCAGGTCGCCGAGCGGACCGAGTCGATGCGCCTCGCGCTGACCGACCGCAACGCCGCACCGCTGCCCGGCAGGCCGGTGCTGACGGGGACGGTGCTCGACAAGCCGTAGCACCATGGACGAGGGATCCTGAGGACCCTCTCGTGCGGGGTCCGGTCCGACCGGGCCCCGCACGCGGCGACGTGTCGTCAGAGAGTGCCGGAGTCGGCGATGGTGATCGTGGCCGAGGTGCGGCCGGAGCGCGAGCCGTAGCTCTCGATCTTGCGTACGAGCTCCATGCTGCTCTCGTCGGCGACCTCACCGAAGACGACGTGCTTGCCGTCGAGCCACGACGTCACGATCGTGGTGATGAAGAACTGCGAGCCGTTGGTGTTCGGGCCGGCGTTGGCCATGGAGAGCTGGCCCGGCTTGGTGTGCTTGAGCGTGAAGTTCTCGTCGGCGAACTTCTCGCCGTAGATGCTCTTGCCGCCCGTGCCGTCGCCGCGGGTGAAGTCACCGCCCTGGAGCATGAACTCCGGGATGACGCGGTGGAAGGACGAGCCCTTGTAGCCGAAGCCCTTCTCACCGGTCGCGAGCGCGCGGAAGTTCTCCACGGTCTTGGGGGCGACGTCGTCGAAGAGGTTCATGTTGATCCGGCCGGCGGGAGCGCCGTCGATGGTGATGTCAAAGAAAACCTTGATAGTCATGCCCCCATCCTGTCATCTGCCGTCCCAGGGACCTCACAAGCATCTCCCCGGCGCCCTCGCGGCCGCCACGGGCGCGGTCTCTCCGCGGCAGCGCTCGGCGAGGGCGTGGCGCTGCTGTGGGCGGTGGAGGTGCGGCGCGGCCCGGGGCGGTGGCTGGGCGAGCGGCGCCGGGAGCGGTGGTGGCGGGCGTACGCGGAGGTCGTCGCGGAGCGCCGGGCGGTGGCGCTGAGCGCCGTACCTCCGCACGGGGCGGATCCGGAAGCACGCGCGGCGCTGCGGGCGTCGCTGGACCGGTGCCGGCGGATCTGCCCGGTGCCGGCCGACCGGCCGACATGGATCGGGGACCGGCTGCGGGCGGTGGACCTGCGGGTGTATCACGCATACCGGCTGGACATGGAGGCGCTGTGGCCGAGGCTGTGGCTGGCGCTGCCGGACCCGGCGCGCACGCCGAACTGACGGATGCGTACGCCGCGTACCGGGCGGACGCCCGGCTGACGGGCTGGGGGCTGATGTACCTGCTGGTGGCGCCGTGGTGGTGGCCCGCCGCGGTCGTCGCCGCCGTCACCCTCGCCATGGCATGGATCCGCGCGCGGCGGAGGCGCTGGCGGATCTCGTGGAGGGGGCGGTGGACCTGTACGGGCGCGACGTGGCGACGGCGCTCGGCGTACTGCCGGACGGCGAGGGCCTGGACCGCGCGTCGGGCGACGCGGTGAGCGCGCTGCTGCGCAAGGACGGGGCGCTGCACCCGGAACCGACGGATCCGCCCGCTGGCCTGCTGTAGCAGCTTGGCGGAGTATCGCGACAGGAGACCGGTGCAGGCCGGTCTCCGGATGAGACGGCGCACGGCCGCGCCGACCGACCCCTGGTGATGAGTTTTCGCGCCCGCACCCGTCACACCTACGACGGGACACGACGAGGCGGAGGGACGACGTGATGAGTGCGGACACGCGGCTGGAGGAGCTGGGCGTGAGCGGTCTGGGCGAGGTCGATGAGCAGGCGTTCTCGGGGCTGGCGGAGCGGCACCGGCGGGAGCTGCATGTGCACTGCTACCGGATGCTCGGGTCGTTCGAGGACGCCGAGGACACGGTGCAGGAGACGTTCCTGCGCGCCTGGCGGCGGCGGGAGACCTTCGAGGGGCGCTCGACGTTTCGGGCCTGGCTGTACCGGATCGCCACCAACGCCTGCCTGGACCTGCTCGCCAAGGTCCGCCCGGAGCCGGCCACCGGCGGCGAGGTGCTGTGGCTGCAGCCCTACCCGGACCGGCTGCTCGACGAGCTGCCCGCGGGCGACGCGGACGAGCCGGAGACCGTCGCCGTCGCGCGCGAGACGATCGAGCTTGCGTACCTGGTGGCGGTCCAGCACCTCGCGCCGCGCCCGCGGGCCGTGCTGATCCTGCGCGACGTGCTCGGCTGGCCGGCGAAGGACGTCGCGGAGTGCCTCGGCGACTCCGTCCACTCCGTGAACAGCGCGTTGCAGCGGGCCCGCGCCGGCATGCGGGAGCACCTGCCCGCCGAGCGGCAGGACTGGAGCGGCGGCGATCAGGACGCCAGGACGCGAGCTGCCCGAGAAGACCGCCGAGGTGCTGGAGCCGGACGGCTGGTTCCACACCGGGGACATCGGGGAGCTGTCGCCCGACGGATACC
>NZ_JBEXSH010000315.1:0-9151 GCF_040613555.1 Streptomyces sp. NPDC006265 | reverse complement strand
AGGCCCGCCCAGCGGTGCGGCCGGGACGGTGCTCCGGGCTGGGCGCGGCGATACCGGTCGTAGACCTCCTCCAGGATCTCGCCGCACCCGGCGCTACGCAGCACTTCGACCGAGCCGTTGTCCGCGCCGGCCGCCGGTGCGTCGGCCGTCCCGTGCGCCCGGGGGAAGGCGAGGGCAGCGCGGTGGCGCGGCGCCGTCAGCTCCTGCGTGTGGGTCGCCGGTCCGTAGCCGAACCTGCCGTAGATCGTGGCCTCGGAGGCCAGCAGCACGGAGAGGAACTCCCCGCGGGCCCGCGACCCGGCGAGCTGATGCCGCATCATCGCGCTGAGCACGCCCCGGCGCCGGTGCGAGGGCGGGACGCCGACGGCCGTCACCCCGGGGGCCGGGACGATGGTTTCACCGGTGAGCTCGAAGGAATGCGCGCCGGAGGTACTGACGGGCCGCCCGTCCGTCGTCAGGGCGAGCAGACAGCGGTCCATTTCGAGCGCCGACCACCAGAGACCGCCACCCTCGGTCGGGGTTTCCGGGAAGCGTCCGAACGCGGCGTGGACGGTGTCGAAGAAGACCTCGAGATCCTCGTCGGTCGTGGGTCGTATCTCCATCGCTGCCGCTGCCTCCTCGGGATACCGGCACCACGCATGGTGGTGCCGGTAGCACAGTGCAGCGTCGCCCCCTGGCGGAGGCAAGCGAATTTCACCTCAGCCACGGTCGGTCACAGCACAGCCCGGTCAGGAAAGGATCTCGACGTATCCGTCGCTGCCGTGCACACGGATCCGCTGGCCGTCCCGGATCAGCCGGGTGACCCGGTCGACGCCCACGACGGCCGACAAGCCGTACTCGCGTGCGATCACCGCGCCGTGGGTCATCAGGCCGCCCACCTCTGTGACCAGGCCGGCGATTCCGACGAACAGGGGTGACCAACTGGGGTCAGTGAAGGCCGTGACCAGGATGTCGCCGGGCTCGAGATCGGCCTGCCCCATGTCGAGGATGACGCGGGCCCGCCCCTCGATGGACCCTCCGGACACCGGCAGACCGGCCAGGGCACCGTCCGGCACGTCGTCGCGCCGGTACGCCCCGTTGATGGCCTCGCCCTCCGACGTGAGCACCCTGGACGGTGTGAGCGCGTGGTACGTCTGGAACGCTTCCTTGCGCTGCCGGACGAGCCGGTCGTCCACCCGGTTCGAGCGTACGGCGTCGTGGAGTTCCTGGAACGTGAGGTAGAAGACGTCCTCCTTCTCCGGAAGCACCTTGGCCTGCACGAGGCGTTCGGCCTCCTTCATGAGGGCCTGCTTGTAGAGGAAGTAGCGGCTGACGATGTCGTACTTCGGGTACTCCCGGTATCCGATGAAGGTGCGGACCCGCTTGATCATCCGCTGGGTCTCGTCGGCTTTGCTCTCCCCGTCGGGCAGCGCGCGCAGGCGGGTCAGCACGTCCTGTTCCTTCTTCCATGCCTCCTGCCGGCCTTGTTCGAAGCGCCGCCGGGCGGCACCGGGTTCGAAGTTCCTGACGTTGTCGAGGATCGCCGGGACGAGTGTGCTGGGGGATTCACGCCATCGGGGCCTGGTGATGTCGATCTCACCGGCGCACCGCATGCCGTAGCGGTCGAGATACCCCTCGACGGCGTCGCGCGCTCGGGTTCCGCCCGCCTGTTTCGGCAGTTCGTCGAGGAAGCTGTCGTCATCGACGTTCTGCAGGAACGCGACCACCTCCGGATGGGGGCGGATCACGTCCGCGACGTCGAGCAGCGCCAGGCCCATCTCCGACGTGATGTTGTCGGGGGCGGACAGGGTGAGCGTGTCAGCCGCGTTCTTCTCCCCCAGCCACTCGTGCAGCTTGTCGTTGAGCCACCACGTGGCTTCCATGCCGGCCATGATCGCCTGGTGGTTGAGCGGATCGGTGAGGACTCGTTTGTGCTCCTCGAAGGCCTCCGGCAGGAAGTCGAACAGCGCGGGTCCGGCCTTCGTGGCGATGTCGCGCCGCAGTGCGTCGATGGACGCCCGGCTGCGCTCGATCAGCCCGTCGACGACGGCCGGATCGGTCTCGATCGGGGCGGGCGCGCCGACGGCCGGGGACTTGCCGGGGGCCGGGTCCGGCAGCAGGGGGAGGAAGTCGTCGCGGTCGAGGACGGTCTCCAGCGCGTCCCTGGTCAGTGGATCGCCCCTGCCCACGAGGTCCAGGAGGCCGGTGCGGCCCTTGGGTGTGGAGAGGGCTCGCGTCGCGTCGACGAACAGCCTTCCACCGGCCTCGGTCATCGGCGCCATGGCCGTCAGCTTCCACATGGAGAGCCCGAGGGGCTTCATGGGGTCCGTCATCATCTGCTGATGGCCGACGGAGACATAGATGCGATTCTTTTGGTCGGCGGCCTCGGGGATGGGGAACAGCGTCGTGATCGGCCGGCTCTGCACGATCTGGAAGTCATCGTCGACCAGGCACCATTCGATGTCCTGGGGGCGGCCGAAGTGCTCCTCGACCCGCCGCCCGAGGTGCGCGAGCCGCACCGCCTGCGCATCCGTCAGCGCCGGCTGCTGCTGCCGCTGCGGGTCGACCTCCACCTCCTGTGTACCGCCGCTCGGCAAGGCGTGGACGGCACGCTGTTTGGCGGCGATCGTCCTCGCGACGACTTCGCCGTGACGCACCTTGAAGACGTCCGGGTTCACCAGGCCGGAGACCAGGGCCTCGCCGAGACCGAACCCGGCGTCCACGGTGGCGACCTTGCGGTTGCCCGTGACGGGGTCGGCCGTGAAGAGGATGCCCGACGCATGCGGAAAGACCATCCGCTGCACGACCACGGCCATGTCGACCGTACGGTGGTCGATGCCGTTCCGCTGGCGGTAGGTCACGGCCCGCTCGGTGAACTGCGAGGCCCAGCACCGGCTGACATGCCGGAGGATCTCCGTCGGCCCCACGACGTTGAGGTAGGTGTCCTGCTGGCCGGCGAAGGAGGCCGTCGGCAGGTCCTCCGCCGTCGCGCTGGACCGGACGGCGTAGGGGGCCTGCTCGTCGAGCCGGGAGAGCGCGCGGGTGATCGCCGACGCGAGATCGCCCGGGATGGCGATCCCTTCGATGGTCCGGCGAATCTGCGCGCTGAGTGTGCGGATCGCCTCCCGGTCGTCGGGGTTCAGGTGCGCCAGCTGATCCAGCAGATGCTCGGCCGACGGCGCTTGCGCCATGATCTGCCGGAAGGCATGGGTCGTCACGCAGAAACCAGCCGGTACGCGGATGCCTTCGATCCGCGACAGCGCGCCCAGGTGCGCGCCCTTGCCACCGACGAGCGCGAGCTGCGTCTCGTCCACCTCTTGAAGATCCAGCACGTACTGCCCGATCATCGCGACACCTCCGGCTCTGTCGAACCGCCGGTCGAGCACGTCTCAATCTCCGACACACACACCTCGTGTCCCCGTTTCCGCAGGTTGTGGCTTCGGCCGATGATTCTGCGCCGAGACCCGGGCCTTGCCGCAAGCCCCCCGGTGCGCTATAAGTTAGGAGAGGCAAGGAGAGATCTCCTTGCCTTTGTGCTGTCCGGAGCACTGGGTCAGACCGCTCGACCGGACCACCGGACCGGGCCGCGGGAACCGAGCGGCTTCCGGCGGAGCCGCTGTCACGCTGCCAGTGACGTTGACCTTGTTCGAGGAGTCACAGACGTGGTGGGTGAAGACGACATCTCGGGGTGAGACCCGGATCTGACGGCCACCGGACGCGCTGAGGAAGCGCCGCAGAGGTGGCCGGTTCGTCGTACCTGCTTTCCCGCGTCTGCCCAGGGCAGAGCTCTCTCTGTCCGTCGTACCCCGAGTTCATCTCCATGTCCGACGCCTCCGTCGTGTGCTCGAACCTGTCTTTCTCCTGACCCGACGACACCCCCGGTCTTCAGCGACTTGTCCTTCACCGTCACGACCGGCCGTACGGGTCTGGTCGCCCCGAACGGTGCGGGCAAGAGCACGCTGCTCAAGTTGATCGCCGGTGAACTCCGGCCCCGCACCGGCTCGTTGTCGGTCCAGGGGACGCTGGGTTACCTCCCGCAGAGCCTCCCCCTGACCGGCGACCTGGTCGTGGCCGAGGTGCTCGGCGTCGACGCCGTGATCCGCGCACTGGACGCCGTCGAGTCCGGGGACGTCAGCGAGGAGCACTTCACCACCATCGGCGACGACTGGGACATCGAGGAGCGCACGCGCGTCCAGCTCGATCGTCTCGGCCTGGCCGGCCTCGCCCTGGGCCGCCCCCTGAGCACGCTCAGCGGCGGCCAGATCGTCCAGCTCGGTTTCGCGGCCCAGCTTCTCAAGCGTCCCGACGTCCTGCTCCTCGACGAGTCGACCAACAACCTCGACCTGGAGACCAGGCACAGGCTCCATGACGTGCTGTCGGACTTCACCGGCTCTCTGCTGCTGTCAGCCACGACCGCGTCCTGCTCGACCGCATGGAACCCATCGCCGAGCTCGGCGGCGACGACCTCCGCTTCCACGGCGGTGACTTCACCGCGTACGAGAAGGCCGTGCGCGCCGAGCAGGAGGTGGCCGAGAAGAACGTCCGCAACGCCGAGCAGGAGCTGAAGCGAGAGAAGCGCGAGATGCAGCAGGCCCGCGAACGCGCCGAGCGGCGCGCGAGCAACGCCGCCCGCAACCTCAAGAGCGCCGACCTGCCCCGGATCTTCGCCGGCACCATGACGCGAGGCGCACAGGAATCCACGGGCCGGTCCGGCCAGATGCACTCGCGGTCAGCGAGGCCAAGTCCCGCTTGGACGAGGCCGGGCGCGCGGTGCGCGAGGAGCAACGCCTCACACTGGACCTGCCCGACACCCAGGTGCCCACGGGCCGCAACCTCTTCCTCGGCCAGGAGATGCAGGTGCACCTCGGCGGCCGGCAGGTGTTCGCGGAAGCCGGTGTCGATCTCACCGTCCGGGGCTCGGAGCGCATCGCGCTGACGGGCCCGAACGGCGCCGGGAAGACCACCCTGATGCGTCTGATCACCGGCGAACTCGCCCTGCGCAGCGGGAAGATCCGGCAGGAGGAGGTCCGGCGCTGAGCCCGAGTGACGGTTGCGCTGCGCTCATAGCCCAGCGGGGGCGGTACGCACGCCCTCGCGGGCGGCGCCCCGATGTCCGGCGGCCCACAACCGTGTGCGCGCCCCGACCACTCTCGACGTGGTCCTACAGGCCCAGGTCGAGCGCGAGGCACGAGTAGCACTTCCACGAGCCCTCGGGGTCGTACGCGTTCGCTCCGCCGCCCGGCGTGGCCTTGGCCCCTTCGAGCGTGTCCTCGAGGCGGACGCGCTCGGGAAGCTTGCCGAACCACGCGTGCCGTGCCACTGCGGCGGTGTCCGTCGACACATCCATGCCCATGACCGGTCTCCCTTTTCGGAATCAGCTGTTGCCCTGGACGAACATCAGCTTGCCCCTCCTCTCGTCACCTGCCAAACAGGTGACGACGCCTCTTGGGTGCGTCGGACGGTGATGGTCTTGCACTCGGTGTAGGACCCGAGGCCCACCGCGCCGTACTCCCGGTCGATGCCGCTGGCCTTGAACCCGCCGAACGGGCCGTCGAAGCCCACCGGGGCGCCGTTGACCGTGAGGGTGCCGGTGCGGACGCGGCGGGCGACCGCAAGGGCGTGGGCCTCGTCGGCGGACCAGACGCCACCGGAGCGGCCGTATTCGGAGTCGTTGGCGATACGGACGGCCTCGACCTCGTCGTCGTAGGCGATGACGACCAGGACCGGGCCGAAGATCTCCTCCCGCGCGATGCGCATGGAGTTGCCGACGTCCGCGAAGACCGTGGGCGTGACGCAGTTCCCCTTCTCCAGGCCCTCGGGGATCTGCGGGCCGCCGGTGACCAGGCGAGCACCCTCCTCGATGCCGAGCCGGATGTAGGTGCGCGCCCGCTCCTGCCGGTCGGGGCGGATCATCGAGCCGATGAACGTGTCGGGGTCGCTCGGGTCGCCCACCTTCAGTGACTCGACCAGCTCCGTCAGCGCGGTCACGACCTCCTCGTACCGGCTGCGCGGGGCGAGGATGCGGATCTGGGCAATGCAGGACTCGCCGTTGTTGAGAAGGGAGACGATCTTCAGGCCCGCAACCGCCTTCTCGATGCCGGCGTCCGGCAGGACGATGGCGGCGGAACTTGCCGCCCAGTTCCAGGCTGACGCGCTGGCCGCGTGCCTGTTCCCGGAGACCGGCTATCCAGGAGTGTGGCGCAAGCTGACCGGGGCACTGACCGGCCTGCCTCTTGCGGCGCCGTCGGCGAGCGCGCTGGCCCAGGCCCGTCGCCGGATCGGCAGCAAGCCGCTGCGGTGGCTGTTCGACCTGCTCAAAGGCCCCACGGCCGACGCTCGGGCACCCGGGACACGGTGGCGCGGCCTGCTGGTGGTCGCACTGGACGGCACCACCATGACCGTGCCCGACACCCCGCCGTCCTGACCAGGTTCACCAAGCAGGCCGGCAACCACGGCGGCACCGGCTACCCACAAGTCCGCCTCCCGGCCCTGGTCGCCTGCGGCACCCGCACACTCATCGACGCGGTGTCCGGGCCGACCACCTCAGGTGAAACCACCTACGCCCCACGGCTGCTGCCCAGCCTCCGGCCGGGAACGATCCTGCTGGCCGACCGCGACTTCGCCGCCCAGAAACTGGTGGCCGACATCGCGGCCACCGGGGCGGATGTCCTGGTCCGGCTGAAGAACGGCCGCAGGATGCCAGTCCTGGCCCGCTGTCCGGACGGGTCCTACCTCTCGATGCCCGGCCCTGTCGCCGTCCGCGTCGTCGACTGCGAGATCACCCTCAGCACGGCCGCAGGACGGCACACCGCCCTCTACCGACTCGCCACCCCTCTCCTCGACCACCACCGCTGTCCGGCGGCCGAACTCGCCACGCTGTATCACCAGCGCTGGGAGATCGAAACGGCCTACCTGGAACTGAAGTCGACCATCCTCGGCGGCCGGGTCCTGCGCGCCCGCACCCCCGAAGACGTCGACCAGGAGATCCACGCCCTGCTGGTGGTCTACCAGCTGCTGCGGAGCGCCATGGCGGACGCCACCAGCACGCAAGCGGGCACCGACCCCGACCGGGCCAGCTTCAGCATCGCCTGGCAGACCGCCCGCGACCAGCTCGTCCTGGCCGCGGGCATCATCGCCGACACCGTCATCGACCTCGTCGGCACGATCGGCCGGCACGTCCTGGCCGGCCTGCTGCCCCAACGGCGACTACGCGTCAGCCCCCGCATCGTCAAACGCGCCATCTCCAAGTACCAGGCCCGCGGCCCCCCGCGCCGACCGCACCAGCTACAAAGCCACCACCGGCATCGAAATCCTCGCACCCGCAGGCCCTTGACAACCCGCCCCAACCGCAAACTTCACGGCCTTGGCACTAGCCCCGCCTGGGCAGCCGCCAGTTCGGACGCGGGAAGTGACAGGTGTAGCCGTCCGGATAGCGCTGGAGATAGTCCTGGTGCTCCGGCTCGGCCTCCCAGAACGCGCCCGCCGGTACCACTTCGGTCACCACCGGCCCCGGCCACAGCCCGGACGCCTCCACGTCGGCGATGGTGTCCCGCGCGACGCGACGCTGCTCGTCGTCGAGATAGAAGATGGCGGAGCGATAACTCAGGCCGATGTCATTGCCCTGCCGGTTGCGTGTGGTCGGGTCGTGGATCTGGAAGAAGTACTCCAGGATCGCGCGATAGTCGGTCGCGGTCGGATCGAACACGATCTCGATCGACTCCGCGTGCTTTCCGTGGTCACGGTAGGTGGGGCGGGGCTTGTCGTTGTCGCCGCTGTAGCCGACCCGGGTGCGGATCACGCCGGGAAGCGACCGGATCAGATCCTGCATACCCCAGAAGCACCCACCCGCCAGCAACGCCCTCTCCTCGACATCACTCATGGCGCATCACCTTTCTTGCCCGTATCCGTCCCTGCAGGACCAGCCTCGCACATGCACTCCCCCGACGCCGTCACCATTTCGACAGGTGACTGACGCCCCCGCAGCGCCCACCGAGTAACGTCACGCCGCTGTAGCAGTTAGTTCCCCGGTCTTCACACAAAAGAGGCACTAGCCACCTCAGGTTCCACAGAAGGTGGCTAGACTCGGTCGGGTGAGAGCTGACGCAGCGCGCAATCTGGAAGCCGTCCTGACCACGGCGGCGCGCATCCTCGCCGCCGACCCCGGGGCGAGCATCGCGAACATCGCCACCGAGGCGGGCGTGGACCGGCGCACCGTGTACCGGCGCTTCGCCTCCCGCGAGGATCTCCTCGCCGCCATCTACGCCTCCCGCCTCTCGGCCATCGAGGACGCCGTCGCGGACGCCCGGCTACGCGAGGCCCCCGTCGGCGTCGCCCTGCACCGCTACGTCGAGAACATCATCGCCGTCAACCGCACCTGGCCCGTCGACCTCGCCCGCATGCTCGCCGACGACAGCGTCCGCGCCCGCCGGGACGCCTCCGTGCACGAGGTCGACGTCTTCCTCGAACGCGCCGCGAACGAGGGACTTCTGCGCTCCGACCTCCCGCAGGGATGGGCGAACGCGCTCCTGCCGCAGCTCATGCACCTCGCATCCCGGCAGATGCCCGGGCTGAGCCCCGCGCAGGCGGCGGACGTCGTGGTCGACACGCTGCTGCGCGGCCTCGGGGCGTCATGACGGGGTCCGGTGCCCCGCAGGCCGGATCGCGGCGGACGGCCGAGAATCCCAGGGTGATCGCGAACGAGGGAGAGGGCTGCCGGAACAGATACGCGCCAATGTCATCTTCCGGCGCCACGGAAGCGGTCGGCAGTGTTCCGCCGGTACGGTCGCCCCGGATGGAGCCGACTGCCTGGGCGAATACCGGCTCCGCCATGCCTCCATATTTTCCACACACCTTGATCACACCCTGAATACTTCCAGCCGCGCGGCGAGGAGCACCCGCGTTGCGGGGCAGACGCTCCGCCCGGCCCCTGCCTAGCCTCCCAGGCCATGCGATCACCCCTGATGAGACGTTTCGGCCTCGGTGCCGTCCTCGCCCTCGCCCTGGCCGTGTTCGGCCTGGCCCCCAGCGCGAGTGCGGCGGACCCGGCACCGGCGGAGCTGACCTTCGCCACCGACAGCGCCACCACCACGCCCGGTGGCTCGGTCAAGCTGTCGATGACCATCAAGAACAACAACACCTACGACGTCTGGTTCGTGTACCAGACGATCGAGCC
>NZ_JBEXSH010000314.1:0-9184 GCF_040613555.1 Streptomyces sp. NPDC006265 | reverse complement strand
GTCAGATGGGCGTCGTCCGCGCCGGCCGGCGCGGCGATGAGGAAGATCAGGTCGGCGGGGCCGTCCGGGGCGCCGAAGTCGATGCCCGCGGCGCTGCGTCCGAAGGCGAGCGTCGGCTCGGTGACGTGCTCGCTGCGGCAGTGCGGGATGCCGATGCCGCCGTCGAGGCCGGTCGGCATCTGGGCCTCGCGGGCGGCCACGTCGGCGAGGAAGCCGTCCAGGTCGGTCACCCGGCCCAGGGCCACCATGCGCTCGGCGAGCGCACGCGCCGCCGCTTCCTTGGTGTCGGCGGACAGGTCGAGGTCGACCAGGTCCGCCGTGATCATGTCGCTCATCGCGGGCTCCTTAGCACGCGTATCGCCCGGTGGGAGGAGTGGGCGGGAAGGGGGACGGGGGTGCGGTGGGGGGTGACGGGGGTGGCGGCGGGGCCGGTGGGTAACGGGGAGGGGACCCGCCGTTCGCGCGTGGATCCGCGCTGCTCGTCGTAGGTCATGACACCGGCTCCTTCAGCACACGGTCCGCCGGGACCTCGGCCGTGACCGTCACCGCCGCCGGGTCCAGGTCGCCCGGCGTCGGCATCACGCTGCCGGGCAGCTGGACGGCCGCGGCGCCGTGCGCGACCGCGGAGGCCAGGGCCTCGGGACCGTTGCCGCCGGCGATCAGGAAGCCGGCGAGGGAGGAGTCGCCGGCGCCCACGTTGCTGCGGACGGCGGCCACGCGGGCGCCGGCGAACCAGGCGCCCTCGTCGCAGACGAGCAGCTGCCCGTCGGCGCCGAGGCTCGCGAGGACGGCCCGGGCGCCCATCTCGCGCAGTTCCTCGGCGGCCTTGACGGCGTCACCGACGGTGGCGAGGGGGCGGCCCACGGCTCCGGCGAGTTCCTCGGCGTTGGGCTTGACCACGTCGGGCCGCTCGCGCAAGGCGGCGAGCAGCGCGGGCCCGGAGGTGTCCAGGGCGATCCGTGCCCCGGCGGCGTGCGCGCGGGCGACCAGCTCGGCGTACCAGGAGGGGGCGAGTCCGCGGGGGAGGCTGCCGCAGCAGGCGATCCAGGAGGCGTCGCGGGACTGCTGCCGCACGGTCTCCAGGAGCAGTTCCCGTTCGGCGCCGGAGAGTTCGGGGCCCGGGGCGTTGATCTTCGTCAGGACGCCGTCGGACTCGGCGAGGGCGATGTTGGAGCGGGTGGCTCCGGCGACCGGGACGGGCGCGACCTCGATGCCCTGCTGGTCGAGCAGGTCGGCGACGAGTGCGCCCGGGGCGCCGCCCAGGGGCAGGACCGCCACGGTGCGCTGTCCGGCCGCGGCGACGGCGCGCGAGACGTTCACGCCCTTGCCGCCCGGGTCCATCCGCTCGCCGGTGGCGCGGATGACCTCGCCGCGGTCGAGGGACGGCACCTCGTAGGTGCGGTCCAGGGACGGGTTGGGGGTGACGGTGAGGATCATGCGCGCACTACTTCCGTGCCGCCGCGCTCGATCGCGACGACGTCTTCGGGGCTCAGCCCGCTGTCGGTGATCAGCAGGTCCACGTCGCTCAGGTCGCCGAAGCGGGCGAAGTGCTCCTGGCCGTGCTTGGAGGAGTCGGCGAGCAGCACCACGCGGCGGGCGGCGGCCACGGCCGCGCGCTTCACGGCGGCCTCGGCGAGGTCGGGGGTGGTCAGGCCGTGTTCGGCGGAGAAGCCGTTGGCCGCCACGAACAGCACGTCGGCGCGGATCTCGCCGTACGCCCGCAGCGCCCAGGCGTCCACGGCGGCGCGCGTGCGGTGCCGTACGCGCCCCCCGATGAGGTGGAGCTGGATGCCGGGATGGTCGGCGAGGCGGGCCGCGATGGGGAGGCTGTGCGTGACGACGGTGAGGGAGGCCTCCAGCGGGAGGGCGGCGGCCATCTTGGCCACCGTCGTCCCGGCGTCGAGGATCACCGTACCCTCGCCGGGCAGCTCGGCGAGGGCCGCCTTGGCGATGCTGTCCTTCTCGTCGGCGGCGGTCGTCTCGCGCTCGGCGAGGTCCGGCTCGAAGTCGAGGCGCCCGGCCGGGATGGCCCCGCCGTGCACTCGGCGGACCAGGCCGGCGCGGTCGAGGGCCTTCAGGTCCCGGCGGATCGTCTCCGCCGTGACCTGGAATTGCTCGGCCAGCGACACGACATCCACTCGGCCGCCGTCACGGGCGAGCCGGAGGATCTCCTGCTGCCGCTCCGGTGCGTACATGTCCGTTCGCCTCCGCCTCATGCCCGAACGTGTGGTTTCAGCGGGAGGCTACGCCGAGATTTCCGCAAAGTAAACAGGTTCGGACCCAATCGGGCCCATCCAGAAACGCGGGCGGGCCCGGCACCCGAAGGTGCCGGGCCCGAAGGACCGCTGACCGCCGCCCGGCCGCGGCCTCAGGAGACCAGCGCCGGTTCCTTCCCCTCCACCGGCGCCTGCTCCCCCTCCACGTGCTGTGCGGGGCGCTTCGGCAGGGCGAACATCAGCAGGAAGATGGCGCCCATCACCGCGGCGACCCAGCCGAGCGCGTTCTGGAAGGCGTCCGAGAAGGCCGCACCGATCTGCTCCGGCCGCAGGTGGTCGGAGATCGTGCCGAAGAACACCACCGACACCAGGCCGAGTCCCAGCGCGTTGCCCATCTGCTGCACGGTGTTGATCAGCCCCGACGCCGAACCGGCGTGCTCGCGCGGCACCTCTGAGAGGATCGCGTCGGTCAGCGGCGCGACGATCAGGCCCATGCCCGCACCCATCACGACCAGCGGGAGGGCCATCTGCCAGGGAGCTATGGCGAGGCCGTAGTGCCCGGACTCCCAGATGTAGAGCAGCACCCCGGCCGCCATCACCAGCGCGCCCGTTTGGAGCACCTTGCGGCCGAAGCGCGGGACCAGCTTCTGCACCGACATCCCGGCGGCCACCGACACCGCGATCGAGAACGGCACCCCGGTCAGCCCGGCCTTCAGCGGGCTCCAGCCCAGCCCGAGCTGCATGTACAGCGTCCACACCAGGAAGAACACGCCGAGCGCGACACCGAAGACGGTCTGCACGGCGATCCCGGCCGCGAAGCTCTTGACCCGGAACAGCGACAGCTCGACCAGCGGGGAGCCGTCCCGTGCGGCCTTGCGCTTCTCGAACGCCACCAGCACCGCGAGGACGACGAGCGAGCCGGCCATCGAGACGTACCCCCACACCGGCCAGTCCAGCTCGCGGCCGCGGATGAGCGGGTAGAGCAGCATCAGCAGGCCGAGCGTCACGAGCGCGACACCCACCAGGTCCAGCTTCAGGGCGCGCGGCGCCTTGGACTCGGTGATGAAGCGGCTGCCGAGGATCAGGCCCGCGACACCCACGGGCAGGTTGATCAGGAAGATCGACCGCCACTCCCAGCCGAACAGATTCCACTCGGTCAGCAGCGCGCCCAGCAGCGGACCGGACACGGCGCCGAGACCGACGACCGCGCCGAACAGTCCGAACACCTTGCCCCGCTCGTGCGCCGGGAAGGTGGCGTGCACGATCGACAGCACCTGCGGCACCATCAGCGCCGCCATGCCGCCCTGAAGGAAGCGCGAGGCGACCAGCATCTCCGGGTTCACCGCGAGGCCGCACAGCGCGGAGGCGACCGTGAACCCGCCGATGCCGACGAGGAAGATCCGCTTGCGGCCGTGGATGTCGCCGAGCCGTCCGCCGGTGATCAGGCCCGCGGCGAAGGCGAGGGCGTATCCGGCGGTGATCCACTGGATCTGGCTGAAGGAGGCGCCGGCCTCGCGCTGGATCGACGGGATGGCGATGTTGACGATCGTCACGTCGACGAGATCCATGAAGGCCGCGGTCATCACGATCGCGAGGGCGAACCAGCGCCGGCGGTCGGTCCCGCCGCCCGTCGTGCCGAGGGTGGTGTCGGTGGAGTTCATGCGTCGAAGTTAGACCCCCACTAGGTCAGATCGTGTCCTAGTGGTGCGCCATCCTCATCGCTATGACGACGGACACTCCGGCTGTTCGGCTCACCCTCCCCCCCCCCCCCCAGCCCCCCGCTGTTGGGCCGGGGGGCTTTCTATCCGGGGGGTTGGGGTTGACCCGCCGCTGGTTGGGGGGGTACATCGACCGGCTGCGGGAGATCGGCTATCCCGTACAGGCGACCAAGGGCGCCGACGGCGGCTACCGGCTGGTCGCCGGCAAGGCCATGCCGCCGCTCGTGCTCGACGACGAGGAGGCCGTGGCCATCGCGGTCGGGCTGCGCGCCGGGGCGGGGCACGCGGTGGAAGGCCTGGACGAGGCGTCGGTGCGGGCGCTGGCCAAGCTGGAGCAGGTCCTGCCGGGCCGGCTGCGCCACCGCGTGACCACCCTCCAGGCCGCGACCACACCGTGGACCAGCGGGGACGGGCCGAGCATCGCGCCCGAGACCCTGACCGTCATGGCCTCGACGGTGGCCGGGCACGAGCGGCTGCGGTTCGCCTACCGGGCGGCGGACGGCACCGGGACGCGGCGCCTGACGGAGCCGTACCGGCTGGTGTCCACGGGCCGCCGCTGGTACCTGGTCGCGTACGACATCGACCGGGACGACTGGCGCACGTTCCGGGTCGACCGGGTCAGCGAGCCGTTCGCCACCGGGGCGCGCTTCGTGCCGCGCGAACTGCCGACGGGGGACGCGGCGGAGTACCTGCGGCGCTCGATGCAACGGCAGCAGCAGTCCTACGACTTCGAGGTCACGTTCGCCGCCCCGGCCGACTTCGTCGCGGCCCGGGTCCCCCACTGGCTGGGCACGCCCGAGCCGTTGGACGACGGCAGCTGCCGGCTGCGGGGATCCGTCGGGGACGCGGTGCAGTGGGTGGCGTTCCGGCTGGCGATGCTGGAGTGCGACTTCGTGGTGCACGAGCCGGAGCAACTCGTCACGGCGGTGAGGCAGTTGGGGGCGCGGTTGAGCAGGGCGGCGGCCGGAGGGGACGCGGGCGGGGCGTGAGGCCTCGTCTCGCATCCCCGCGGGAACCCCCACGACCTCACGGCCTCCCGTGTCACCGCCCCCATGGGAAGTCCCGCAGTGCCGCGAGATTGCGCAGGGCGAGTTCCGCAGGCCCGTCCGGGCCCTCGACGGGGCCGTCCCCCGCGGCCCAGGCCTCCAGGGCGGCACGTACGGCGGCACTGGCCACGGCGGCGGAGAAGCGCAGCTCGGGCGTGGCGGCGAAGGGCGGGGAAGGTGGCGCGGCGGAGGTCGGGGCAGGACCTTCGGCAACGTTGTCGTCACTGTCAGGTACCGTGGACACCCCGAGATTCTCAGGCGCCCCGGCACGTGTCACCCGTTCCGCCAGTACCTCCGCCAGCAGCCGCTCGGACGCCTGGCAGACCTCCGCCCACACCCTGCGCAGGGACGGGGTCGCCTCGGCCAGACGCAGCAGTGTGCGGACCCACTGCCAGGAGGACGCCGAGACGCCGACGCCCGTGAGGGTGTGGCGGACCCCCTGTTCCAGGGCGTGGAGCACCTCCGCGTCGGCGGGAGCGGCGCGCACCGCCTCCACCCAGCGCTGGGCGCCGGCCGCGTAGAGCGGGGCGACGGCTTCTTCCTTGGTGGCGAAGTACCGGTAGAAGGTGCGCGGGGCGATACCGGCGGCCTGGGCGATGTCCTCCGCGCGGGTGGCGCGCAGGCCGTGCCGTACGAAGAGGCCGGCCGCTGCCCGGGCGATCTCCATGCGTGTCTCGGTCTTCCGCCGCTCGGTCAGCGAGGACGGCGGCGGGGTCGGGGTGGTGCTGCTCACGCCCGGCAGGCTATGCCCATGTGACACAATCTGCCATCTGGCGGGCCACCCCGTGGTTCAGGTACGGGGTGCCCCGCCCTCCGGCGTCACGCACGAAGAGAGCCGGGCCCCGACGTCCGGGGGGAAGGACGCCGAAGCCCGGCTTCGGGGAAAGTCCCGGCGCCGGGGGGAGTGCGACGGGACTTGGCTGTCGGGGGGGGGCGAGGGGCGTGGCCCCCCGGGCCCGAACTGGTGGACCCAGAAGTCTTGTTCCCTGAGCCCCGCGAATTGAAGCGGCGTTACATCGCCATGTTTGCGCGGTCTTTCGCCACCCGGCGTACGCGGTGCCCTCCGGGCGCACACGCTCCGTCACCCACTGGCCGCGGGAACGGGTCGTACGCCCGGACGTTCACCGTCTCACCGGTGTCGGCCGCCGCGCGGACGGGGTCACGCCGCAGCGTCGAACCCGGTGCTGCGGGCGAGCTTCTTCAGCTCCAGCAGCGCGTGCTTCTCGATCTGCCGGATGCGCTCGCGGGTCAGGCCGTGCTCCTTGCCGACCTCGGTCAGCGTGCGCTCCCGGCCGTCCTCGATGCCGTAGCGCATCTTGATGATCGACGCCGTGCGCTGGTCGAGGCGGCCGATCAGGTCGTCGAGCTCCTCGCTGCGCAGCAGGGTGAGCACCGACTGCTCGGGCGACACCGCCGAGGTGTCCTCCAGGAGGTCGCCGAACTGGGTCTCGCCCTCGTCGTCCACCGACATGTTCAGCGAGACCGGGTCGCGGGCCCAGTCCAGGACGTCGGTGACGCGCTCCGGCGTCGAGCCGAGCTCGGTCGCGATCTCCGCGGGCTCCGGGTCCCGGCCGTGCTCGCGGTTGAACTCGCGCTGCACACGACGGATCCGGCCGAGCTCCTCCACGAGGTGGACGGGCAGGCGGATCGTACGGGACTGGTCCGCTATCGAGCGGGTGATGGCCTGGCGGATCCACCACGTCGCATACGTGGAGAACTTGAAGCCCTTGCGGTAGTCGAACTTCTCGACCGCGCGCACCAGGCCGGCGTTGCCCTCCTGGATCAGGTCCAGCAGGGGCAGACCGCTGCGGGGGTAGCGGCGGGCGACCGCGACGACCAGGCGCAGGTTGGAGCGGATGAAGACGTCCTTGGCTCGCTCGCTTGCGTCGACCAGGGCCTGCAGTTCCTCGGGCGAGGCCCCGGCCTTGTTCTCCTCCAGGCCGTCGAGGATCTGCTGTGCGAACACACCCGCTTCGATGATCTGGGACAGCTCGACCTCCTTGGCGGCGTCGAGCAGTGGTGTGCGCGCGATCTCGTCGAGGTACATGCCGACCAGGTCGCGGTCGGCGATCTCGCCGCCATGGGCGCGAACACTGCTTGCCGCGTCGGCCGTCTCGCCGGTGGCGGACTGACGACGGGCGACGGCACGGGTTGCCATGCGAGCTCCCTTGCGATGGTGAGGTCAGCGGGTGGTCCTTCGGACGCTGGACTCCGTCTTCCGGGACTCTCCGGACTCTCCTCGGGTGCCCTGCATCCGATGGAAACAACGACTGGAATCAGGACAGAATTCCCAACCCGGCCTCCGATTTTTCTGATCATGCAGTACCCTGTCCGGCCACGCGGGGAGGCACGATGCCGTCGCAGCGCACAGAGGTGCAGGTCAGGCCGGGAGTCGAGGGTGACCTCGAGGCCCTCACGGCCCTCTACAACCACTATGTACGAGAGACAGCGATCACATTCGATACCGCGATCTTCACTCCGGAGGAGCGCCGCCCTTGGCTGCTCTCCCACCCTGAAGACGGACCGCACCGCCTGATGGTTGCCACGACGGCGGACCCACAGGAGATTCTGGGCTACTCCACATCAAGCCCTTTCCGAACGAAGCCCGCCTATGCCACCTCCGTGGAGACGACCGTGTACGTCGCCCCGGAGGCCGGCCGGCGCGGCGTCGGCACGCTGCTCTACACGGCCCTCTTCGAGGCCCTGTCCGGCGAGGACCTGCACCGTGCCTACGCGGGCGTCGCGCTGCCGAACGAGGCGTCGGCCCGGCTGCACGAGCGCTTCGGTTTCCGCCATGTCGGCACTTACCGGGAGGTCGGCCGCAAGTTCGGCCGCTACTGGGACGTGGCCTGGTACGAGAAGCCGCTGTAGGCGGTCGGCCGAACGCGCACGCTGCTTTCAGCCGAACTGCACCGACCGCTTCGCCAGACCCATCCAGAACCCGTCGATCACGGACTTCTGCACGTCCAGCTCCCCGGCCGCGTCGGCCGCGCCCATGGTCACGAACAGCGGGGCGAAGTGCTCGGTGCGCGGGTGGGCCAGCTGCCCCGCGGGCGACTTGCGGGTGAAGTCGAGCAGCGCGTCCACGTCACGCGCCTCCAGCGCCCGCCGGCCCCAGTCGTCGAACTCGGCCGACCAGGCGGGGATGCCGCCCTGCCGGAGCGCGGCCAGGTTGTGGGTGAAGAAGCCGGAGCCGACGATCAGCACGCCCTCGTCCCGCAGGGGGGCGAGTTTGCGGCCGACCTCCAGGAGCCGGACCGGGTCCAGCGTCGGCATGGACACCTGGAGGACCGGGATGTCGGCCTCCGGGTACATCTCGACCAGCGGCACGTACGCCCCGTGGTCGAGGCCGCGGTCGGGGACGTCCTGGACGGGCATGCCGGGGGCGCGCAGCAGCTTGCGTACGGACTCGGCGAGCTCCGGTGCGCCGGGGGCGTCGTACGTCACCCGGTAGTAGTGCTCCGGGAAGCCCCAGAAGTCGTAGACGAGCGGGACGGTCTCGGTGGCGCCGAGGGCGAGCGGGGCCTCCTCCCAGTGGGCGGAGACGATCAGCACGGACTTGGGGCGTGGCAGTCCGGCGGACCAGGCGGCCAGTTCACCGGGCCAGACCGGGTCGTCCGCCAGGGGCGGTGCGCCGTGACTGAGGTACAGAGCGGGCATGCGCTCCTGGGTGGCGGCGGACATGCTGCGGCTCCTTCCAAAACATGGTTCCCTACAAAACTGTACGGGCCATTTGTTTAAAGTTCAAGGAGGGTCCACGTAGAGTGGAACACATGAAGGCACCCGCATCCGCACCGGCAAGCGGCTCCGCCGCGGAGCCCAAGGAACCGCGCTGGCTCACCGACGAGGAGCAGCGCGTCTGGCGCTCGTTCATGGAGGGCGTCACCCTCCTCGACGACCATCTCGACCGGCAGTTGCAGCGCGACGCGGGCATGCCGCACGTCTACTACGGCCTGCTGGTCAAGCTCGCCGAGGCGCCGCGGCGGCGGTTGCGGATGACGGAGCTCGCGATGCTGGCGAAGATCACCCGGTCCCGCCTCTCGCACGCCATCGCGCGTCTGGAGAAGAACGGCTGGGTGCACCGGGAGGACTGCCCCGACGACAAGCGGGGACAGTTCCGGCTTCGAAACCGACTTGGAGGCGGTCGAACTCCTCTACACTTCGCTCCTCGTGCAGGCCACGACCGCGATGACGACGGCGGAGG